>NZ_JBSSCV010000011.1:0-98150 GCF_054060065.1 Thermostichus sp. MS-CIW-37
GGATCCGGTGCTTTAGCGGCACCCATTTCGGAGAACTTAGAGGTGATTGCCAGGGAACTAGGGGTCTGGGATCTCATTGTTCCTGTGCCAGGGCTCTTTTCCGACACCTTGCCTGTTTATCGAGAGCAGGTGGGCGAGATTGCCTTGCTGCATGCGGATGCAGACTGGTATCAGTCGACGATGGATATTTTCCGTCATCTCTACCATCAAGTTAATCCCAGGGGGTTCATCCAAGTTGATGACTATCAAGACTGGCAAGGGTGTGCAAAGGCTGTCCATGACTTTGAGCAGGAGCTTGGAGTTTTCTTCCGGCTGCACAGTGTAGCTGAACCATATGGCTGGAAGCCAGATAGCCTAGAGGTTCAGGGTTGGCCTAGTGCTGTATGGTTAAGTCCCTCTGAGAACTGGCCGGTAATCACAGATGGTTTGATACAAACCTCCAAACCACAAGGGATCCGCCTGAGCAAGATCAACGTGGGCCTTTTCCCCTACTGGGAAATGGAGACAGAGCAGCTTATCCAAGAACTGGAGGGCTTGCTGGAGCCAATTCTGCGCAGTCCTCAGCCAGAAGACTATGCTCTGATCTTCCTAGGGGATCCGGATCCGCAACTGGCCAATCAAACTCTGGAGATAGCTGCAGGCAACATAGCTCTCAGGCTCATGGAAGAGGGGTTAGAGCTCAGTAGAGAGCCGTTCTGTTCAGTGGTAACTGGCTTGAACCCCTATCAATGGGAGAGACTTATTCCCCAACTCAACTATCGCTATCCCTTGAAGCGGGAGCGCTTTCCCAAGGGATTACGGCCTGCTATTCAAAAGCTACCTGTGTTGCTGTTGGCCTCCTAGGGATCCATCTGTTGTCTTGAGTTACTTGGCTGTCTACAGGGCGTCTGGATCTACCCCTAGCTCTCGTAGCTTCCGGGCCAGGCGCCCTGCCCGTTGTTCGGCCTGCTCAGCCCTTTGCTGCTCCAGTTCGGCCTCGGTGGGTACCAGTTCCCCAGCAGCAGTGGCCCAGCGAATCCAGGTGGCCTCGATGTCCCGAAACCTGCCCTCCCACTTCACTAGGTACAATCCCAAAACCTCGCTCGGCAAGCAACCCTCGGCATCCTCTTGAATTGGCTCATAGCGGCCGCCCCTTAGCCGAAACCCCGCCCAGTCTTCTGGATCAAACGGGTCAAACCAAAAGTACTCCGGCACCCGGATAATCTGCTCATAAAGTTGCTTTTTGCTTGTTTTATCCTCCTGGGCAGTGCTGGGAGAAAGAAGCTCAATCACCACGTCCGGCCCTTTGCCCTGCTCCCAAATCACCCAGCTTTTGCGCTCGCCTTTAGGCACGCCCAACACCACAAAATAATCCGGCCCTTTGAAATTGCGGCCGCTGGTCTGCTCCAAGCTGTAGTAGAGAAACATATTGCCACCGACAAAGCCATCAGGGCGCTGCTGCAACCAGGTTTGGGTAGTGGAGATGAGCAAGTCCATCTGGCACCTGTGCCGCCAGCTTTCCATAGGTTCGCTGTCGTCGTAGGGGAGCTCGTCTTGGGTGGGGGGCAACTCGGGTAGATAAACCGGATCCAGCACCTCAGTAATTGGGTTCGGGTTAGCTTATGGGGGTGTGGGGGTAGCTAAGCCCCGCACTGTACCCGTAGGGTCAGTGCCGGGATACAGATACCCCCACATGGTGTATGATAGGAGTAGTTGCACAAAACGGCTTTTGCCGGAATCTGGTGCAACTACGCGGTAGGACATTCCGTGTCTGCTCGTGGAGGGTTCTTGCGTAGGCTCCCCGATGAAGCGAGAAGCCCGCTCCGTACTGCCAGCAGTCGGGGTCGGGAGTATGTCACTCATTGCCAGTTCTCCTCTCTTTACCCTTACAAGGTATCGGGATCCACCCCCAGCTCCCGCAGCTTCTGGGCCAGGCGCTCTGCTCGCTGTCGCTCTTGCTCAGCACGTTGGCGCTCGATTCTCTCAGCTTCTTCAGGAGTAGGCACCAGCTCCCCATTGGGGAAAAAGTAGCGCAGTTGTTGGTTATGGATCCCCAGATACAGCTCCAGCATCTCGCTCCAGCGCCAGCCCTGCTCCGTTGGCTCAATCTCCTCGTACTTCTCCCCCCTCAGTCGCAAACCCATAAACTCCTGCGTCTCCGGAGAATAGTAAAAGTACTCCGGTGTCCTGAAAATCCTTTCGTAAAGCTCCCGCTTCTCACCCCGATCCACTTTGGCAGTCGATTCCGAAAGCAGCTCGATGATCAAGTCCGGGTATTTGCCACCTTCTTCCCACACCACCCAAGAAGGGCGGGGGCGGTTTTCTACCCCTTTGACCAAAAACAGATCTGGCCCGCGGAAGTCTTTATTTTTGAGTTGCTCTCGGCTGTAGTAGACGGTGAGGTTCCAGGCGAGGAAGTAGTCGTTGCGGTCTTGCCAGAGGCGGGCGAGGCAGCTGACCAGAATCAAAAGCTGCAGGGCATGCAGGGAGTGTTCCATTTCGGGTTCATCGCTGAGCAGCCCCTGGGCTGAGGGCATGAGCTCCGCCAGTTGCTGGCGGGTGAGGGGAGTAATCTTTTCCTCGGCTTTCTCTTGGAGTTTTTCTTGGGCCAGCATTTTTGCACTCGGGGCAAGTGAATTAGCTGTAGGCTAACCCATCGATAGAACCACCGGCAGGTGCTCTGCTTCAGGCCGACAGGGTGATAACAGGAGCGTTCTACTAACTGAAAGGCATAATAAGAGATGTAAACTTCTCCTTTTGTCCGCATGTCTTTCTGGAAACTTTTGGTGGTGATAGCGGTGCTGCTTTTCGGCTTGGCAAGCGGGATCCCCACCTTACAAGCGGCCACCCTGAGTGGATCCCCCTACAATCGCGCCCAACAGGAAGTTGTGATTGCAGCTAGCCCAGACCAGGTGTTAAAAGCGGCTGAGCAAGCCTTTCAAGTTTGGAAGCGGGGGGAACTGGTCTCTGTGGATGCTGAGGCGATGGAAGTGAAGGGGATCTCCCGCACCAACTTTTTTAAGTTCGTGGACGATCTAACGGTTTCGCTGTCGCCAATAGAAGGGGATCCTGGCCATACTCGTCTACACATTACTTCCGAAGGCCGTGTTGGGGAATATGATTTCGGCGGCAACCGGCGCAACATCAACGAGTACCTGAACACTTTGCGGTCGTTGCTGGAGCAGAGCTAGGGCCGACAGGACAAGGCGGGAGACTTATGTGGATCCACGTCTTTTGCCGTCTCTTATGATTCCTCGTTCTGTTCCAGCTTGGCCACACGAGCTTCCAGCTTGCGCAAGGTACGTTGCAGCTCAGGCAAGTGCCGCTGGACGGCCATGCTCTTGCGCCATTCGGCAATGGGTTGGTGGGGGTAGCCGGCCACCGTTTGACCAGCAGGGATATCGCTGGTTACACCTGTCTGGGCGGCTACACGCACGCCATCGCCGATGTGAAGATGCCCGGCCAAGCCACATTGCCCGGCCAAGATGACGTGGTGGCCCAACTGGGTGCTGCCGGCAATGCCCACCTGAGCGATGATCAGGCAGTGGGATCCCGTCCTCACGCTGTGGCCAATTTGCACCAGATTGTCGATCTTGGTGCCCCGGCCAATGCGGGTTTCCCCAACAGCAGCCCGATCGATGGTGGTGTTGCTGCCTACCTCCACGTTGTCTTCCAGCACCACTCGGCCCGCCTGCAGCATGCGCCGCCAGGAGCCATCTGCCAGAGGAATGTGGCCAAAGCCGTCGTCGCCGATAACAGCGCCGCTGTGGATCAGACAGTCGTCGCCAATTTCTGTGCGCTCGTGAATAACGCAGTTGGCGAAAAGCTGACACCGGGATCCAATCCGCACGTGGGGATAGATGGTGACATTGGGGTGAATTTGGGTGTGGTCGCCAATTTTCACTCCCTCCATCACCACCGCGTGCGGCCCGATGGCCACCCCCTCCCCCAGCTCGACGCTGGAATCGATCACAGCGGTGGGGTGGATGCCAACGGGCAGGCGGTAGGGTTGGTAGAACAGCTCAATGGCCTGGGCAAAGAGCAGACGGGGATCCCTGCCCCGCAAGCAGGCAATGGAACAGGGCAAAGCCAGCCCTTCCTCCACGATGACGGCGCTGGCCTGGGTTTGCTCCAAGAGAGGTAGGTAGCGGGCCTCGCTGAGAAAGCTCAGCTCCCCTGGGCGAGCCTCCGCCAGGCTGGCCACGCTGTGAATTTCCAGGGTGGGATCCCCCTCGTAGGCACACCCCAATTTTTGGGCAATTTCCTGTAGCTGCATTGGGGTTGACATCCTGATACATTTACGCTGAACACTGCTGAACATCACTGTTCAACTATGCAGCGATAGCATTCTGTTTGTTTCCAACCAGAATGGCGGTATCCCGCAAAGCTTTGAGTAGAATACCCAAAGCGCAGTTTCCGTGTCGTCTTACTACCAATTTTCTGCTTTGCTTTGGCTACCATGTTGGCAGACTCGAAAGTAAACAGAAAGATCAACTGGTAGTAATCCGTACTGAACATGTTATACATTATTTTCAGTATAGTTGAGCTTATTATTGACTAGAGTCATGCTCTACGATTGCGGCAGCCGCACGTCCATCACGGTGCCGCGCAAGTTGTAGTCAAAGGTCTCTAGCTCTAGGGGAACACCGATTTTGACGCGATTGTTGCCCAGGACGATGCCATTCTCCGTCCGCTGGCCGCGCCCTCGCAACGTAAATACCAGGTCGAGGCGATAGGCTTCGGGATCGGGCAAGTTCTGCACCCGCCCATCGGGGAAAACCACTGGCACCGTACGGCTGACATTTTCCACTCGCACCACCTCCACCTGGCCGTAGGGCTGGTTGCGGATGATCAGGTCAGCCTTCTGCCCCGCCTGAAAAGGTTCCATAGAGCGGCTGCTGATCCCGCGCACGATCATATCCACTTCCACCGGCAGCGTGGGGCCACCTCCCACCTGGACGACACTGCCCGCCTGCCGACCCGGAAAGAACAAGACGGCGACAATGGCCACCACCACAATTGCCAGAGCTCCCAGATCCAAGAGGCTGACCTTTCCCAAAAGCCGCCCCTGCTCGTCAATGAGCCGCATATCACCTCTCCTCGCACACCCTGTCTTGATTCTAGGCAGGTTTGTTCTCCAAGTGGCTTTCTCGCCCTAAGGGATCCAGGCTAGGGCGCTGCTGCCCAGCGGTAGGCGGCGTTCCCGCCAGCGGTGCGAACCACTTTGTCCATCAGGAATGGGCAGCCCGTCCTGCAAATCCACCAACCACACTTGCGAGGCCATGATGGCTTGCCCGCTACGGCTAAGGGGAGCCGAGGGATCCGGGATCCCTGGGAACGGTTCCAAGAGCGTGTAGGCCAGCATGCGTCCATCCGGGGAAATGCTGAAGTCCAGATCGACGGGATAGGTGGCTCGAACCACCTCTATGGCGTTGCCTGCTTCAGTGCCGAGCGTTATCGCCAGCAGGCGGGGCGACTCGGTGTAGCTGGGGGAGTCCATCGCGACCTCGCCAACAGAATAATGCTCCGCACCGCTAACGTGAGAGACCTCACTGACCAAGGCGTAGAAGATGGGCGCCCGCGGGGAAAAAGCCCCTTTCAGGATGGATCCCTGGGTTCTCAAAATCTCCTCGCTGTTGCCGGTATTGCTGACGATGGAGAGGCTGCGGGTGTAGTCGGGATTGAAGCGCAGCAAAGCCCCGAAAGCCCCATCGGGGCGGATGGCTAAGGTTTGGCCGAACTGGGCTAGAAAGCTCTCCGCTGCCGCCCGTGGATGCAAGGGTACGATCCCCACCCCCTGTCCCTGCGAGATGAGCAGGCTGCTCTCATCGGGGCTAATGAAAAAATCTCCCCCCACCGCCGTATCCAGCTCTAGACGTTCAAAGGGATCCCGGCTCGTTTTCTGGATCCACAGCTCCGTCTGGACGGCAGCCATGGGATCCCGTTGCAGCGGGATCCGCTCTGCCACCACCAGTTCCCCCGTCGGCGAGACTTGGAAGCGCAGGTTTTGGTAACCCTGATGATCCAGCAGCAACCGCGAAGACAGATCCTCCAGATCCAGCCGGTACAGATCCTGGTGCTGTAGGTTGGTGGCCGTGGCGAAATAGTACACGAAGCGGCCATCAGCACTGGGCTGCATTTGGGTTACCTTGACCCCAGCTGGAGTCAGCAGAGTAGCGGCTCCCGTCTCCAGGTTGAACAGAAACATTCGCCCTCGCTGGGCAGGTTCGGTGCTGATCCCCAGCAACTGCCGATCCGGCGTGCGGAATTCCCCCTCAAAGGGCTGGGCCATGGGCTGGCCCCGTTCATCCACGGCTGCCTGCAGGCGCACCCGGTAGGTCTGGCCGTAAGGGGCTGGTTCTGTCAGCGTCCAAAAAAAGCGGCGACCCAGCTTGCGCATTCGGCCTGGCAGAGGGGGCTGGATCTCCAAATGCTCTTCAACACTGACGGGATCCATCGGGCGGTTGAAGGTGAGCACCATCTGCACTTCTTGCGCCCCCACCCGTTGCTGTTGCCAGTTAAAGTCCCGCACGTAAGGAGCTGTGTGGTTGCCCAACACCACCAGGATCACCCCGATGGCCAGGTTGCAGAGGGTGATCCCGGCCACCCAGCGATCCAGAGGCTGTGGGAACCACCGCGTCAGGGTTGCGCGCCAGTAAGATCCCGACCGGGCAGACATCTGACTCATAGGTTACAAACAACAGACAGGTATGGGCAGCCAGAACTTGGGGAGCATGACTCTAGTCAATAATAAGCTCAACTATACTGAAAATAATGTATAATGTGTTCAGTACGGATTACTACCAGTTGATCTTTCTGTTTACTTTCGAGTCTGCCAACATGGTAGCCAAAGCAAAGCAGAAAATTGGTAGTAGGACGACACGGAAACTGCGCTTTGGGTATTCTACTCAAAGCTTTGCGGGATACCGCCATTCTGTTTGGACTCCGTCCCGCTAACGCGAATGGAAGCAAACAGAATGCTATCGCTGCATAGTTGAACAGTGATGTTCAGCAGTGTTCAGCGTAAATGTATCAGCTGCCTATTGCAGCATCAAAAAAAGAAAGTCTTCTAGGTTGGTTAGGAAGGTCAGCACCTCAGCGGTTGTTCGTTCTTCATCTGGGGATCCCAACTGGACGGCCTGTTGAATCAGCTCTCGAACCGGCGTTGGTCCTTGAAGCAGTGGCGCCAACCAGCTCACTTTCTCGGCAGGGATGCTGATCCGCCGGTGGGTGGCCCCTGTCCACTGCATTTCGTAGGGCCGCTTCTCTTGCAGGGCTTTGCTGTACTCCTGGCGAAAGCGGGGGTTGTCCATCAACAGGGGATTGAATTGTACGGATCCCGACAGCCAATCTTCGTCACTCCAAGGCAGCACCGGCGAAGAGCCGGCATGCTCGGCCCAAAAGTCGATGAGGCGATGGACAGGGCGAAGGAGTTCATACAGATGCAGCCGCTCCATGATGCTGAGGGTTGCCAACCGCTGCCGCACAAACTCAGGTACCTCTTTAAACAAAGACTCCACCGACCAGTCGGGCCTATCCACCAAGCTCAAAAAGCTCAACCCCGCCTGCTGCAACATGCGAAACAGGTCGGGGATCGTGAACCCCTTGTCGTTGGAGAGTAGGTAATTATTCATAATGGCCGCATCTTCGGCATAGTTGGCCGGGTTCCAGAGCACCGCCTGGGCCACTTCTTCCCGAAGGGATCCCATGAACTCCCGCACATTCTTGGCCCCTACTGCTGGCGGAACGTCAAATTGCCCCACCTTTTGCAACCCCTCTTGCAGGCGGAAAAACACCTGCCGTTGATAGCGGCTGTGGAGATTGGCCCGGATGATGCCATCGGGCTTGAGGACATTTTTCATGGCCCGCAGGCCCTCGGTGGGATCCTCCAGCAAATACAAAACATCATTGAGGCTAATGAAATCGAATTGGATCCCCAGACGCTCCAGCTCCAGCAGATTGAGGACATAAAATTCGGCATCTGTGAAGCCGTGGTGGCGCAGGCGTTCCTCGGTAAGCTTGACCGAAGCCGGAGACAGATCACAGGCAACAATCTGGGCCCCTGGATTGGCCTCGGCCATCATCAACGTTTCCCAGCCGGAGCCACAGCCGGCATTCAACAACACCTTGCCCTCTGGCGGGACGATGGTATGGGTGCGCAGGTACTGAGCCGTGGTATAGCTCATCTTGAACATCTCCGGCAGGGCATTGCGAGCCGTCTGCGAGAGGGGCACATTGGGGTAGGGCAGAGCCTCGTAAAGGCTCAAGGCTCGTTCCGAAGCGGAGAGGGCAGAGCTGGCCATGGGCAGGGGAAAGGCTCAACGGTTCAACTTATGATTGAGTGTAGCCCTGTTCGCGACAGCCTCAGGGATCCGCAAAAAACTTGCCATGGCTACTGCTTCCTTGCCCCGTCGTCGCTCTCGCTTCTCCCTGGCAGGCACTCTGGCCGCCGTTGGGGGGGCGTTTCTGTGTGGGATCCTGGTGGTGCGGCTGCAGTTGCCGATGCTGGAGCGGATCAATCTGGGAGAATTGGAAAATGCCGAGGCCCGCAAAAACCGCAACATTGCCCTGGCCAATACGCTGGGGTGGCTGGGCTACCGCAACTTGGGGGCTTCCTGGCTGTGGCTGGAGCTGATCCAGTACTACGGGGATGCACCGGCTCGCACCCTGACTGGCTATGGCCTGGCCTACGACTACTTCGATCACATGCTGCGGCTGGATCCCCATTTCCTCTTGGGCTACCGGCTCTCTAGTTTGGTGTTGGCCTATCGGGCTGGCCAGCCGGAAAAAGCCGTCGAGATTTTGGATCGCGGCTTGCAGCAGTTCAACCCCCAAAACAACCCTGACGCCTGGCGACTTTATGTGGATCGCGCCCTACTTAACTTTATGTTTCTGAGGGATGCGGAAGCGGGCCGCAATGACTACTACCAAGCCGCTGCCTGGCGAGAGCAGGTGGGCCTGCCTGGAGATGAATTTCGCCAGTTGGGGGATAACATTGCCCGCAGCCCCCTCAGCCGCCGTTCCCAATTCGATGTTTGGCTGAGCGTGTTTAACTCCACCACCGACCGGGATACCCGCCTGTACGTCCTGGAACAACTGGTCCAGTTGGGTACCGTGCTGCAAACGCTGCCCACCGGAGAGATCGAGATCCTGCCCCCTCCTCTGCCCGACTTCCCCGACGAAGAACCCTATCGCTTGCGCCTGTGATTTGATCCGGGGGACAAAGATTGCGCCCTAGGGCTGTGACGTTGCCCCAGAAGGTGAGCTAAACTCTAACCCAAATTAAGCCAACCCAACGGGCCGACTCTTCAAGAGCCGCAGCTTTCCGCTGGAATCCGCTGGAAAAGTTTGCCTCTCTCACGTGGAGAGTAGCTGGCCCTGCTGACTTTGCAATGAGAAATTGCAATGCGAAAACAGTGGCCAGCCCCGTAGCAAGTCCTGGAGACGGCCTGGGGTTCCGGTTGGTTCCCGAAACTTCCCTATCTTATTATTTCTTAACTTTTGTTCTTGTTCTGCACAATAGGAGTGACCCCCATGACCTCAAGAACTTCCCTTCTGATGACTGTGGCTGTCCTTTCGGGCAGTTGGCTTGTTCTTCCAGCGGCAGCACAATCTTCCGGGACGGCCCGGGTGCGGTCGGTGGTAGATGGGGACACCTTTTGGGCGGACTTGAACGGCAGGCCAACCCGTTTCCGTCTGGCCTATGTGGATGCGCCGGAGCTGACCCAAGGGCGCTGGGGGCGGCTATCCCAAGAGGCTTTGCAAAACTTGCTCCCGACGGGATCCCTGGTGCAGGTGGATACCCTCTATGTCACACCGGAAGGGCTTCACATTGCCCAGGTGTACAACGCCGATGGTTTGGTGAATTTGGAGATGTTGCGCCAGGGTCAGGCGGTGGTTTACGAGCGCTTTTTGCACGGGGCCAATCGGCAACGCTACCTAGAAGCCCAAGAGGCGGCCCAAGCGGCGCGGTTAGGCTTCTGGCAGCAACGCAATCCGGTGATGCCTTGGGAGTTTCGGGAGACGGCCACGCAAACCTCGGCCTTTGCGGGGGTCAATGTTTTGGATGGTTCTTTGATTCGTGAAAATCCGGCGGCGGCTGCGGGTGTGGGGATTGCTACTGCGGTGGTGATGGTGGGTCTGAGCAAGGTGCTGTGGAGAAAGCCCAGCCGACAGAGGGTGAGCATCCGGCAGATGGAGCGGGATCTGAAACAATTGCAGCGCAGCCTGACCACAACCCTGGCCAGTCGCAAGCAACTGGAACGGCGGTACGACGAAATTTTGCAAAAGGCCGAAGATTGGTTTGTCAGGGCTGAGAAAGCCAGCCAACAGAACCAGGATGACCTTGCCCGCGAGGCTTTGGTTCGGCGCAACCAGCACATGAGCGCAGCAGAAGCGGTTCGCAAATCTTTGGATGAAGTTGAAGCACAGGTGGCAACCCTTCGCGAAGGCATTTCCCGCCTGGAAAGCCAGATCTCGATGGCCAAGCTGGAGCGGGAGATGAACAACTAACGCCAACGCGATCCAGCCCAACTCTTCCTTGGGAAAGGGGATCCCCGGATCCCCACAGTCGGGCTAAGGCAAGGACGGGGGCAGACTTTGCAGGATGGTGCGGACGACTGCGGCCGAGTTGAGCGCTGCTGTTTGAAAAAAGCTCAAGAAATCCGTATCGTCCCCTGCATCGCTAACCGAGCGCACCAGCAAACAAGGGATCCCGGCTTCTTGCGCTACTCGCACCACGGCTGCCCCTTCCATCTCCACCACCAAAGCGCCGGTGCGTTCTCGGATTTGTCGGCGTAGGTCTGCGTCGGCCACAAACACATCGCCGGTGGCCACCAAGCCTTGATGGATGACGGGATCCCGGCCTTGTAGGGGGTGGAGAGGGATCCGCTCGGGATGGGCCACAATCAGGTCGTAGAGGGCGCTATCGGCCTCGGCCAGTGGGTGGCGCAGCTCTGGGATAAAGTCGATCCCCAAGACAAAGCCCTCGGGTCGTCCGGTGCCAAAGTCGTGCTCAATCGCCGCATGGGCCAGCACCACATCTCCCATGTGCAGGTGATCGGCCAAGGCCCCGGCCACACCGGTAAAAATGATCCCCTGCAAAGGGAAATGGGCCACCAACAGAGCCGCCGTGGTTGCCGCCCGCACCTTGCCCACCCCACCTTGTACCACCACCACCGGTTGCCCCGCCAGGGATCCCTGGTGGAACTGTCGCCCCAGATGGGTATGGATGGAGCAGGTTTCCATTGCTGCGGTGAGCATGGCCACTTCCTCGGGCAGGGCTCCAAGAATACCAATGGCTTTCTGGGGGAGATGAGATGGAGATTCCATAGAGCTTCCCTCAGGTTCTTCGAAAGACTTTTGAACAGGCTCTCTCTCCAGTTGGCGGGGGGGGATCGCTTGCCCTCACCTGTCCGGCCACTTAGTGAACCATTGCCAACGGTTTCATTCTCGCCTGAGTTGAGGATCCCAAAGCGATGACCGGATAGGTCGGAGTCTTAGGCGGTATAGCGGTATAGTTGAGGTGGTTGGATAGGGAATAGGGGGAAGACCATGGTCTACAGTGAGCCGCTCATGAGCACCTTTAACCCTTCGCCAGAGGTTTTTCCAGAGCCCCTTCGCTGCGTTGAGGTTGTCTCGGCGGTGGTTTCCAGCCTCAAAGAGGATGCGGCCTACGAAAACCATGAGCAGGGACACACCTGGAAGTTCACCTACGGCACGGCAGAAGTGTTCGTCCATCTGAGCGGCGAATCCCCAGAAGACACTCTTTTGGTATGGTCTCCCGTTCTCTCTCTGCCGGTGGCAGAACCGGCCAAGCTGATGCAGAAGCTCCTGGAGAAGAATTGGAGCGACACCCTAGAGGCGCGCTTTTGCATCTGGAACAACCAGGTGGTGCTGAACCACTACCGCACCTTGGAAGGGATCACAGCGGGCGAAATTTCCCGGGCCATCACCATTGTGGCCAGCTTGGCCGATGAATATGATGAGCCCCTCCAGGCGGAGTTCCCCAAAGTTTAAGGTCTGGCTTTGCCAGGATGGGATCCCAGGGATACTGGCTCCCCTACCGCGTGGCCTCTGGGGCCCGGCAAATGGAGCAGGATGCCTGGCTTCTGCAGCGGCTGCGCCATGACCCTCACCCCTGCCTGCGCTTTTATGGCTGGGATCAGCTTACCCTCTCGCTGGGACGGCACCAGGTTTGGCCAGATCCCCTGCCAGGGATCCCGATTGTGCGCCGACCCACGGGGGGAAGGGCGGTGCTCCATCAGGCGGCTGAGGATGCAGCAGAGCTGACCTACAGCTTGGTGTTGCCCCTTTCTTACTTGCAAGCCAGGTTGCCCAGTTTGCAGCGGGCCTGGGTGTACGACTTCTGTTGCCGCTTTTGGGTGCAGGGGTTGGCGGAGCTGGGCATTGCCATAGATGAGCCCGCTTTTGCTCACGGCCGAAGCCACCGGGATCCCGGCTACCGCAACAAGACCAGTTGCTTTGCCTCCCGTACCCGTGCTGACTTGAGCTGGCAGGGCAAAAAGCTGATGGGCAACGCCCAACTGTGGCAACCTTGGGGGATCCTGCAACAGGGATCCCTCCTATTGCAACCCAATCTAGAGCTGTGGGAACGGTATCTGCCCGGCTCGCAGGTGATTGGTATCTACGACATTTGCCCCACGGCGCCAGGGATCCCTGCTTTGATCGAACATTTTCTCCAGGCCGCCCGGGAGTGCTTTGAAGTGGAATGGCAAGAAGAAGCCTGGCTCCCTTGGCCGGACTGAGGGCCGGTTGCTGTTAACAATTACCAGCAACAAGAAGCGGCTTGTCTCAACCGTTCCCCAACTCCCCTCTCTCCCTGGGAAAAGGACTGCCAGTCTAGCCGAGACAGCTGTGCTAGAACCTAGGCAGCGCTCAGCCAGGTAAGCCATGCCGAAAGTTTGGGCGGCAGTTTTGCTAGTTGTATCCCTGCTGCCGCAGCCCGCTTGGGCCATTACCCTTGAACAAGTGCCCAACCCCCGCCGTCAGTATGGAGGGTGGGTTTCCGATACCGCCAACATCCTCAGCAGCAGCACCGAAAACGAGCTCAACCGTCTTATCACTCAGCTTGAGCAGCGCACCAGTGCCGAGATGGCAGTGGTTACCGTGCCGAATACTCAGGGATATGCAACACCAAAAGACTTCACCACGCAGCTATTTAACTACTGGGGGATCGGCAAGGCAGGCCAAAACAACGGGGTTTTGTTTCTCATCTCGGTAGGGGATCGGCGGGTGGAAATCGAAACGGGCAGGGGCCTGGTCGCTATCCTCCCCGACAGCCGAGTCCAGCAGATTATCGACCAGCAGATCCTGCCTCGGTTTCGCAATGGGGATTTTGATGGCGGCACTCTGGCGGGGGTGCGGCAGTTGACCTCGGTGTTGCAGGGCCAGCCCGTTGCCAATGTTCCTGCGGCAGCTTCTGGAGTTACCACCTCAACGATTGCAACTTCTTCTGGGGCAGTGGCCCAGGGCATTGATTCTTCCCTGGTGGAAGGGATCCTGCTGCTGCTGGGGATCATCATTTTGGGACTGGGGTGGCAGCGCTCTCGCATGCCCGTCTCTCTAAGGGCTGAGCGAGGGGGAAGACAAGTCCTCTCCCTGACACGCAGAGATCCAAGAACAGGTGCTGTGCTCTCTTCGGTTCAGAGCGACCCCATTCGTCTCTTCCTCTATTCGGGATCCCTCTGCCTTGGCGTGTTCCTAGGATTGTCCAGCGGCAACTGGCTGGGGTTCGCTCTGCCGGTTGTGGCTGCTATGGCCACTGACGGCACCTTGAGCCGGAAGCGTGGGATCCCTTTTCAGCCAGTGGTCTGTCAAGCCTGTGGTCGACCCATGCGACTCATCCAGCCCCAGCTTCTGGATAAGTACCTTCCCCAAGAGCATCGCCTGGCCAGGAGCCGCGGCAGAGCTCGCTACTACGGCTGGTTTTGTCCTACCTGTCAAGGAATAGCTGTGGTTGTGCGCGAAGGCACGCTCTCCCGACACCTTTACTGCCCTCGGTGCCAAGCCCTCACCCTCGACCTCACCACACAGGTTCTCAGGGAAGCCACCTATTCCTCTAGCGGCTTGAAGCTGGAAATCCTGAGCTGTCCTATCTGCGGGTACCGCAGCGAGCGAGAGGTGGTCATCCCCGAGCTCAGCGACACAGACACAGATTCAGACTTCGGTGGAGATTCAGGTGGAGATTCAGACTTCGGTGGCGGTAGCAGCGGAGGTGGCGGAGCGGGCGGCAGTTGGTGAGACCCAACTCTAGAGATTTCTCTATCGATCTGAAAAAGGAGTCGGGCTTCTCTTAAATCCGCCAGGACAGTACAGTGGTAAGGGAGCAGCAATAGAAACTGGCTAAGGACGGATCTCTCATGACCCTCGGAGAAGGCGTACAACTGGTTACGTTTGTGGTGCTATCGGCGATGGCCATTGGCTTCGCGCTAGGCGTGGTTTGGGCCCCCAGCATTGTCTATTCCGGTTTTCTGCTCGGGGGCGTTTTCCTGAGCATGGCCGGGTTGTATCTCCTCTTGAATGCCGATTTTGTGGCCGCAGCCCAAGTTCTGATCTACGTCGGCGCGGTTAATGTGTTGATCCTGTTTGCCATCATGTTGGTGAATCGGCGCTACAACTTTGCTCCTCTGAAGCTGGGCTGGCTGCGCAACGGAGTGACGGCGGTGGTCTGTTTGGGTCTGTTTGCCCTTCTAGCCGCGATGGCTTTGAACACCCCTTGGCCGCTGCAGCCGATCCAACCTTTGAGCAGTGTGTTGGTGATCGGCGGCCACTTCTTCAGCGATTATCTTCTGCCTTTTGAGCTGGCTTCTGTTTTGCTGCTGATGGCGTTGATTGGGGCCATTGTCTTGGCGCGGCGGGAGTTTGTTCTTCCCCAAGCCGGAGAAGGGGATCTGAGCTTGCTGGAGCGGGCCCGACCCCAGCTGGAATCAGAGTCAGAACGACCGGCAGAGCTGGTGAGCACCCGCTAAAGCTGACTGCTCTCGGCCATAAAACCTAGAGCTTTCCCGAGACCCCTGTCGTTGTGTATCTACATGGAGCTCATCGCGATGTTGCAACTGCAGTTTTTCTTGGTGGTGGCAGCGATTCTTTTCTGCATTGGTATTTACGGATTGATTGTGAGCCGCAATGCGATTCGCGTCCTGATGTCGATTGAGCTGATGCTCAATGCGGTGAACCTGAACTTCATGGCTTTCTCCAACTTTGTCGATTCAGCGATGATTCGCGGCCAGGTGTTCTCGGTGTTTGTCATCACTGTGGCGGCTGCCGAGGCCGCAGTGGGCTTGGCCATCGTGCTGGGGATCTACCGCAACCGCGCCACTATCGATATGGAGAGCTTCAACTTGCTTAAGTGGTAGACTTTTTCGATTGTTTAGTTTGTATCAAGGCAAGGCTGGCTAATTCAAGTGAAGGCCAGAATGCCTGAGTAGAGCAAAGCTCCCAAAACAGGCAGGAAAACCAGCAGACCCAGCCAGCGGGATTTATTCAGGCGGGGTGGAATGGCAAAGATCACCCAGATACCGAAGATCAAGTTGACTAGGGGAATGAAGAAGAGGATCACCCACCAGCCGGGTTTACCAGCAGCTCGACACATCACCCAGATGTTAGCAATCGGGATCCAAGCTAACCAAGCATTCGGCACGTTTAGCTTCTCTCCAATCACCATTAAGGTGTAGCTAAAGAAGGCGTAAAGGGCAACGGCAATCAGCCCTGGTAAAAGCTCATCCATCGTGACCCTCCCACATATTTTTTTGATATTTGCGAATGTCAACTCACTTGTCTCCAGCGTCTCTTTGGTGTCAGAGACAACCCTCGAATCTATACAGCTATAAGGCCAAACCGCAAGAAAACCAACTTTCCAAAGCTGTTCAGGAGCTACTCTGATCCCGCCCACAAAGTTAGCCAAAAGGGATCCCGTTGTCCAGACTTATCTGTCAAGTTTCATCAAGTTTCATTAAGAATACAGATCTGACGAATAATCTCTCAAGCACGGGGGGGGCAACGGCGGGCATTGAATCCCGGGAACCAGGGATTCCAGCAAGCCGCTACAGGCATCCCAGAGCAGCTCGATTACATAATGGAATCCGGCCTCACCCCCGTAGTAGGGATCCGGAACTTCCTCATCAGAATGGGAGCGGCAATAGCTGCACATCAGGCGCACTTTCTCGGCATATTTTCCCTGGGGATCCAAGCTGAGAATGTCGCGGTAATTTTGTCGATCCATGGCCAGGATCAGGTCGAACTCGCGCAGGTCGGCAGGTCGAATCTGGCGGGCCTTGCCTTGTAGCTCTAGGCCATAGCATCGGGCTGCTTGTTGCATGCGCCGATCTGGGGGGCTGCCGATGTGATAGGCTGCCGTACCTGCTGAGTCGCAGAGAATCGCTTCCGAAAGGCCGCTGCTGCGCAAAAGGTGATTGGTGATGCCTTCAGCGGTGGGAGAACGACAGATGTTGCCCAGACAGACGAACAGAAGCTTTTGGCTCATGACAATCTCAACAGCAGTAGAGAACTCCTCTCACCTTATAACAATGCCCATCTAATCTAATGGTTCTTTGGTCTGAGCATAATAGTTCTTCGTTCTGAGCGCAGAAGAGCACAGACGGCAACGAACGGTGTTTGCGAGCCAGTCTCATCTGCCACTGACGGGAACAGAGCGGATCCCATGTGCTGGCCCACCACGGGATGTATTCGCTCACAGCAGCAGAGTGGAGTCCTCCCTCATTTTCCACCAAGTTTCCCACCAAGAGCCGCTGCAATGATCTAACAGCAGCTATTGGGAAGCCTGTCGCTTTGAGCATCACAGGTCTAATCGAACCGACAAGGGATCCCCAGGCACTGCTGCAATAGCTTCAGGTACTCTTGTCCATCCATGAGAAAGGCGCCGAAACGGGCCAGATGCGGGTTCATCAACTGAGCGTCGAAGAGGCGAAAGCCCCGCTCTCGCAAGTGCTCCACCAACTTCACCAGGGCCACCTTCGAGCCGTTGGGAATGCGGTAGAACATGGACTCGCCGATAAATGCCGCCCCAAGGGCAATACCCAGGATCCCGCCTGCCAAGGTCTCTCCCTGCCAGGTTTCAAAGCTGTGGGCAAAGCCGGCCTGGCGCAGAGCTGCGTAAATCTGCTTCAGCTCAGGGCTGATCCAGGTTTGGGGACGAGCGGCACAGCCCTCTACCACCTGCTCAAAAGCACAGTTCAGCCGCACCTGAAAGCGATTGCTGCGCACCAAGGGCCGCAATGAACGGGGGCAGTGGAATCGCTCATCGAGGGGGATCACCGCGTGCCGGTCGGTGCCGTACCAGGCCAGGGATCCCGTCTCTTCGTCGGCCATCAGAAAGTAGCCTTGGGCATAGCCTGCCAGAATGGTGGCCAGATCCACCTGCATCGCCTCAGTTGCGCTCCTCAAGATTGCCATTCTGGAGAGAGACTGGCAAAGTCTCCCCCATTAGCCCTGGGGTGGCAATCCACACAGCCGCTCACCCGCACAGGAGTGGGAAACTCCACCTGCAGATGCAAAGCGCGGAAATAGCGGGAATCTGCCAAGCGATAGGGCACCTGTTCCCCCTGTCGCAGGGGCCGGGAGTTGGGCCGCAAATAGCCCCAGGCCAGTTGTAAAGCCACGCCGCTCAGGGGCTGGATCTGCTGGCCATAGTGGTTGGGATCCTGCAGCAGCCGTCGCCAGGTTTCGGTGGGCAACACTTGGGCGGGCAACGCCACATGGCAACCACCACAACTGCGCACATATTGAGCTTGCTCCAGTTGGGCTTGAGTCAGGCCCTGCTGGGCTTGTGCTCCCAGGTTCTGCGCTGATCCCGCCAGCAGGGATCCCATAAACCCGGCCAGGATGACTACCATGCTGCAAATCCAAAACCGCCGGCGTCGTCCTTGCAAAGGAGCCATGCTCTCACACCCACTGCCCATGCTTTCCCACTCTAGACCCACTCTAGATCAGGTGGCCGCTCGCCACAGTGGGACGGAGTCCATAAGATCCGGCCTCAACTGCTGGGATCGACTTGATCGACTTGGCCTATTTTTGGAGGAGCTTGAGAGATCGCGGATCTCCTGCTGCATTTTCCGCATTTCTTGAGGCATCTCCCGCAGCTTCTCTTGGGCTTGATCCGTGCAGCGCTCGATGGCGCGGGTGCGCCTGTCAAAGCCGGCGACGGTCAAGTTTTTGGATCCCTCTCTGGATCAACCTGGCCAGAACCAGAGGGGAGGCTGTCTGGGTTTAAAATAGCGGGGCTGCAGACTTTCCCACCAAACGCTCATGAACTCGCCCAGCTTACTCTGGCCGGATCCCGACGGGATCCCAGCGCCCTCTCAACCGGGGATCCTCGGCATTTTGGCTTCCGGCAATGGCAGCAATTTCGAGGCTATTGCTCAAGCCATTGAGGCTGGGGAACTGCAGGCCCAGATTGCTGTGGTCATCACCAACAACCCCAAAGCCTACGTGCGGCAGCGGGCCCAAAAGCGAGGGATCCCTTGCGTTTTGCTCGACCACCGAGACTACCCCCGTCGCGAAGATCTGGACGCCGCCATTGTCCAGGTGCTCTGGCAGCATCACGTGGAATGGGTGATCATGGCCGGGTGGATGCGCCTGGTTACCCAGGTGTTGTTGTCTGCCTACCCGGATCGCGTCTTGAACCTGCATCCCAGCCTGCTGCCCAGTTTCAAGGGCCTGCGTGCCGTTGAACAAGCCCTGAAGTGCGGCGTGAAAATTGCCGGCTGCACTGTCCATCGGGTCACCTTGGAAATGGACAGTGGCCCCATCGTGGCCCAAGCAGCCGTGCCGGTTCTGCCCGAAGATACTGTGGAATCCCTTTACCGGCGCATCCAGACCCAAGAGCACCGCCTCTACCCACTGGCCATCCGCCTCTGCCTGGCAGAGGGATCCCTGCTACCCAAGTCTTCGGGGAAGCTACACAATTGAGGTTAAGTCCAACGCTGGCGCATCCCATGGCCGAGATCCCGCCTCTCCTCGTCTTCGATAGCCCGGTGATCCTGGCCGGTCGTCTGGCTCTATGGCAAGAGTGGGCTCGATTTGGGGTGTGTGTGCTGCCACAGGCAGTGATGGCCGAGCTAGAACGCCTGAGCCGGCAGGCCATTGATCCCCAGGAAGAATCGACAGCCCGCGAGTTTTTGCGCCACTGGCCCAGTCTAGGGTTTGCCGTCTCAGAAGCCCGTGCCCTGGTGGGTGGTGCTGGTGCCGGCGATCAGTCCATGAGGGTACGCTTGGAAGAAGCGATTGCCGAATGCGCCTATGCCCTGGCCCAGCAGCAGCCGGGAACGCTGGTGGTTTTGGTCAGCAACGACCGGCCTTTGGTGGGGCGAATTCAGGGTCTGGGTCTCAACAACCTCTGTGCCATCTCTCTGGCAGAGCTGAACCGGTGGATGCGTCAGCAGCAGCGCCCTCAGGCTGTGATTATGGCTTTGAATCGGTTACCAGGGCCACCCATTCCTGCCGCCCAGTTGACGTCCTCTACCCTCCCTCCACCTGCCCGTCCCTTGAGTTCCTCTCCAGCTTCCGGGAACCCCCCCGCCCAGGCGCGGCAGCGGTCTGGAGCTGCTCAGGTGGGGCCGAGCACAGCCCGCCTCTGGCCCTTTTTGAAAAGCCTACAGAATGCCCTTGCGTTGTTGCTGGCCCTGGTTTTCCTCTCGGCAACCGGGTTACTGGCCTGGCGTTTGCTCGATCCGGAAGGAAGCGAAGGGATCTGGCAGCGGCTACCTCTCTCTCGGATCCCTTGGATTCGGGATCTGTAGTCCTCAAAGCTACTGCTCAGCAATTGTAACGTTAAAGCCCTTATTTTTCAGGGTTTCCGCATGATAGCGGGCATACTCCAGTTGCTCAAATGCTGCCAACTGCACAAACTTCTGGCCATTCACATCTTTGACAAAGGCCCCATCAGAAACTTCTCGAGCACGTGCCAAGCTCTCTGCCCCTGAGTAGGTGGTGAGCACCAAGAAGGTTCCCTCGCCGCGGTTCGGCCCCAGGGAGTCTATGTTGTTTTCGCTTAGGGGCACCACGTTCAGGGATCCCACAGAGGTAGGCGGTGAAGGTTGGGATGGGCGCTCCAGGCTGGCCGCCAACTGCTCCACCGTTTGTGACCTGGGGGGAGCAGATTCCTCGGAAGCCAAGGCCAAGTCGGTCTGCAGGCTATCCAGCAGGTTGGGAACGTCTTGAAGGGGATCCACCTGCAAGTCCTTCCAGTCTGGGGTGGCCGCCAAGCCCAGCGCCAGCCGATCCGGATCCAAGCCACCGAAATAGAACTCCTCTCCCACCTGCCCTTCCACCGGTTCCACTGGGATCAAGGGCAACTGGGCCAGATCCACCTGGGCAGGGATCCCTTCTTCCGCCCTGCTGGCAGCACTTTGGGGCAGGGACAGTTCTTCCGGCCAGATCAGCCAGCGCACCCCAAAGCCAATCCCCGCGCAGGAAAGCACCCACAGCAGCAAGACCCAGAGGGGCGAAAAGGCCCCGGAGGGCCGCGGCATCTCTTCCTCTTCCAAGTCTTCCACCACCTCTTGAATGAGTACAGGTGAAGGGCGCTGTACAGAGCTGGTATTCCCAAGCTGACCTGCTCGCGGCGGCGGGACAGAGTCCATGCGCTGCAAACGCTGCCAGAGGCGGAATCGCTCCAGTTCTTTCAGCACATCCAAATGCAGATGGCTCAGCGCCTCCTGAAGAGCAGGTTGAGGAACTTGATGTGAATGGGACTGCTGTGCCGGAGACAGGGGTTGGGTAGGGTCTGGGGGAAGCGGAGAAGGACTCATAGACAGCCCACACTCAACTTGATGTAAAGTCGGAGAGCAAACAATGCCGATCCACTGTTACAGCCGGAAACAGCCTAACAGGAGAACCCACCTTGGGAACAAGGATTGCCAGCGCTCTATACCCTGCCATAAATCACCATGCCACAGGGCTATGGCAGTCTTCTAGGGCTTTGCCTCCAGATAGAGGGCACGCACGTCTGCCGGCAGGTTCTGAAGCAAGATCTGGCGGGCAGAGGCAACGATGGCATCCACGTCTTCTGGGGCGAGGTAATATCCGTCAGCCTTGAGTTGGTCGGCAATGCGAACCGGTGACCAGCCAAACCGATCCCGCAGCAGCAGAATGAAGCGCAGATCTCCCGGCAGGGTATCCAAACCGGCGGTCAAATAACAGGCCAGTGCCGGTGAAAGAGAGGACTTTGCCCCGCCTCTGGTGGAGTTGAGGCCGTGAGAAGCTTGAGGGTGGGTGGGGATCCCATCCAAGGATTGGATCAGCTCACGGGTTTGCTCCGCCAGCCAGGGTCGCAGCACAGGATCCCCTTCTCCCACAAGGCTGTGGACATCTAGGCGCTGCAGGCGCGGGTAAAGCCGCAACCAAACCTGCTCTCGACAGGCAGCCCATTGCTCTGGCGGCAGATGCTCGGCAAGGATCCCGTCCACCCACTTGCAGTAGCGGCAAAACAGGCCGATGAAGTAGCGGGCCACCTCCGGCTGCCGTTGAAAGGCCCGCAGCAACTCCAGGTCGCTGTAGTGGGCTACCCCCCGCACAAGAGGAGCATCGCATTCCGGCCAAAAGGCGGTAGCTTCGGGCATGAGAATTTCTCCCGCAGAAAAATCCCTAGCTATTCTCCAGGATCTCCCGGCAGGCGGATAACAACTGCTCCTGCTCCGGCAGGGTGCGCAGGCCAATGCGCAGGTAGCGATCTCCCAGCTCGGGAAAACTCAGGCAATCCCGCACCAGAATCCGGTGCCGCTGCAGCAGCGCCCGCTGAATTTGCGTGGCAGAGCCAGGGCAGCGCACCAACACAAAATTGGCTTGACCAGGCCAGGGATCCCAGCCGGGCAGTGCTTGCAAACCCCTGAACAAATGCTCTCGGGCCACGGGCAGCCAGGCGAAGGTGCGCCGGCGAAAGTCCTCATCGGCCAAAGCTGCCGCCACTGCCACTCCCGCCAATCCGTTGACGCTCCAGGGATCCCGCCACTGCCGCCAGCGCTGCCAGTGATCCGGGTGCCCCACCGCAAAGCCAATGCGCAAGCCGGGCAGGGTGAAAAACTTGGTGAGGGAACGGATGACGATGGTGTTGGGATGAGCCGCCAGGTAGGGGATCAAAGTTTGGCTGCGGGGCATTGCCGACGAGCTGGAGTTTGAGCTCAGGGTGGGCTCCCCCGGCAAAAAGTCCATAAAAGCCTCGTCCACCACCACCTGGTTGAACTGGGGCAGGAGAGGCAGGATGTCTTGCTGCGGGATGAGCTGGCCCGTCGGGTTGTGGGGGTTGTTCAGCCAGAGCACTCGGCTCCCCTTGCCTGCCGCCGGAAGCGGCTCCTGGAGAAAGGCGAAACTAGGGGATCCCTGGCCGGGGAAAAAAGGCAGTGGCTTGATGGTCGCCCCTGCCGCCCGCAGAGCCCGTGCATACTCCCCAAAGGCAGGCTGGGGCAGCCATACTTCCCGCCCTTGCGCATCCCGGGCCGCCCAGGTGAGCAACTCCGCCGCCCCATTGCCCACAAAAATCCACTCGGGATCGACAGCCCAATGGTTGGCTAAACAGATGCGCAACTCCCGATAGTCGGGATCCGGGTAACGGCTGACAACAACCGGATCTGCTGCGGACAGCACCTGACCCAGAGCTTGCAAGACCGACTGCGGCGGGCCCAGCGGGTTCAAGCTGGCCGAAAAATCGAGAATTGCATCAGGAGAGCAGCCGGCGATCGCTGCTCCCCAAGCTCGATTGCCACCGTGTCGAGGCCGCTCCACGCCTTACCCAGCAGCCGAGTCCCAACCCGGCGAAATTAAGACTTCCCCCCTGCTACTGCATCGCGGAACGACTTGCCCGCCGTAAAAGCTGGGACAATGCTTTCTGGGATCACCATCTTTTGGTTGGTTTTCGGGTTGCGACCTTCCCGCTCTTTGCGCTTGCGAGCCTCAAAGGAGCCGAAGCCCACCAGGGTCACCTTCCCCTTGGGTTCACCGTTTTCATCGCGGGATGCGACCTCTTCGACGATGATCTCCAGTGCTGCCGAAATGACAGCCTCCGCTTCTTTTTTGGTTACATTGGCGCGATGAGCGACGGCATCAACAAGTTCTGCCTTGTTCATCCTGATCTCCTTCTGAGTTAGGCAATAGAGTTAGAGCGTTCTCCGGATCGCAGACTCGCTCTGGCGTTGCGGAGCGACCGCGGCCCAGAGAGTTCTCGGTGTGTGGGAGCGGGGCTTGCCCTGTAATGCGCCAAGGCGCCACCGGCGCGAATGGCAGGATTGCGGCAGTTTAGCTCCAAATCACTGACATATTCTACAGCTAAGTTAGGGCAGAAGCCTGCTGGGCAAGGGGTTTTAGGGGATCTTAACGCAATTTTCTGGGAGACAAGAGACTGCATATACCCAGTTGGCTCGGATCCGACAGAAAGCTAGGGCTCACGACTCGGGTCGGAAGTAGGCCCGCATCACCTCTCGAAAGATGGGAGCGGCCCGTGATCCACCCCCACCGCCGCTGTTTTCCAGAAAGACCACGACCACCAATTCGGGCCGGTCGTAGGGAGCATAGCCAACATACCAAGCGTGGGATCGCCGCGGCGGATCCTCTGCGGTGCCGGTTTTACCAGCCGTTGGGGGAAATCCTGGCCCCAGGTTGGCGTTGCCGCCAGTGCCGTAAACCACGACATCTCGCAGCCCCTGCTGCAGGATCTCCAGGGTGGCAGGGGAAAGACCTACCTTTTGGCGCAGCGGCACAGGGCTTTCCGGGATCACCTGGTGCGAGAGCAAGGGGCGCACCCGCCAGCCCCCATTGGCCACTGCCGCCGTTACCACCGCCATTTGCAGCGGCGTAGCGGTAATAAATCCCTGGCCGATGGACATGTTGACCGTGTCGCCCACATACCAGGGCTCGCGCCAGTGGCGCTGCTTCCACTCAGCATCCGGCACCAGACCCGCGGCTTCCCCTTTGAGGCCGATCCCGGTCAGTTGCCCCAACCCAAAGCGGCGCGACCATTCTTGCAAGGGGGCAGCCTTGGTGCCGAGAGCAATTTGGTAGAAAAAGGTGTCGCTGCTGTAGGCCATCGCCTGCCGGTAGTTCAGCCGTCCGAAGCCGGCGCGGTTCCAGTCCCAGAAGCGCCACCCCCCCACCTGGATGTAGGGGCCAGTCTGCAGCACGGTGTTGGGGGGAAAGGCACCCGACTCGATCCCGGCAGCGGTGGTGATGATTTTGTAGGTGCTGGCGGGGGGATAGGGCCGCATCCCGCGGTTGAGGAAGGGAAAATCCTGCTGCTGCAGGCTCTCCCACTGGGCTTGGGTGATGCGGCTGGAAAAGAGGTTGGGATCAAAGGTGGGGTAGCTAGCCATGGCCAGGATCGACCCATCGCGGGGATCCATGGCGATCACCGCTCCTTTGCGTTGGCCCAGCGCCCGCTCTGCCGCCTGCTGCAGGCGCACATCCAAAGTGAGCTGCAGGGTGTTGCCCGGTTGGGGCGCTTGTTCTCCCAGCACCCGCAGCACTTCCCCCATAGCGTCCACCTCCACCTGTCGCCCTCCCCATTGGCCGCGCAGATGGCTCTCAAACAATTCCTCCACTCCCATCAGGCCGACAATATCCCCCAGGCGATAGCTGGGATCCGCCCGCAGTTGTTCCTGCGAGATCTCGCCGGTGTAGCCCAGCAGGTGAGCAGCCAAGTCGCCATGGGGATAAAACCGCACCGTCTCCGCCTCCACCATCACCCCCGGCAGCTCGCGGCTCATCTCCTCCAGTTGAATGACCACCTGGGGGCTGGCGTTGCGCAGGATGCGCACGGGAAACGGGGAACGATATCCGGCCTGTTCTAGCTTTTGGGCGATCTCCTCAGGGGCGATGTTCAAGTAGTCTGCCAACTTGGGGATCATCTCCTGCCAGCGCTGCCGCGACTGCACCAGAGGCCAGAGGAAGACCGAGTGGGACAATTGGCTGCCCGCCAGCAATACGCCGTTGCGATCCACAATGCGTCCGCGTTCTGGCGGCTGGGGCAACAGGCGAATGCGGTTGGTATCGGCCAGCTGGCGGTAATACTGGGTGCGCGCTAGCTGCAGGTAGGCCAGACGGGATCCCAGCCCTCCAAACAGCAGCAGACTGGTCAGCAAGAGCAAGACAACGGCCCGATAGCCCTGCCCCACCGTTTTGGCCGATGCGGATCCCAGCCAACGAGGACTACCGCCGTCCGGCGGGGGTGGGGGAAGCACCCGGCGAGGGGCAGGCGGCCTGGAATGGGGGGAGAACAGGGCTTTTGGATCCCGTCCGGTCAAGGTGTTGGGGCTTCGCGTGGCGTCGCTGACAGGGTAGAGTTTGGCCATGAACTTGCCAGAAGAATTGCAACCCATACACCCAAAATCAAGAGGAGATGCCCGCTCTTGGGCGGGCCCTCTCAGCATCCATCCAGTATCCCTGGCTCTGGCAAGCCTCGTCCAGGAGTGGCAGCGTGGATAGAGCAGAACAACAGCGGCTACGCCAGGCTGCCTGGCTGATGGTGGGCAATGGCCTGCGCCTGGGGTTGTCTGGGGCCTATTTCATCCTCTTGGCGCGGCTGTTGGGGCCGGAAGCCTTCGGGGTTTTCTCCGCCATCTTGGCCTGCAGCAACCTGGCCGCCCCGTTTGGCTATTTGGGCCAATCGGAACTGCTGATCCAGCGCCTCAGCCGGCAGGGATCCCTGACTTGCACCCAGGGGGTTGGCCCCAGCTTATGGCTGGCGGGATTGGGCTGTGGGTGGATGGCGCTGGTGTTGTGGCCCCTCTTGAGCGTTTGGCTGGCCGGGACGCCAGCAGCGGTGGTGGGGGTATTGCTTTTGAGCGATCTGCTGTTCATCGCGGTGCCAGAGGTGTACAGGGGGATCCTGATCGGGAGAGAGCAGGCTGCTGGGGTAGCCCTCATCGACACGGGCATGGCGCTGGGGCGATTGGGGGCAGTGTTGTTGGCGGTGGCCTTAGGCTGGGGATCCCTGGTGCAATGGGCTGTTCTGTACGGCCTGATGGTGTTGGTCGTGCTGCTGCTGATCGCGAGGGGGATGGGACGGTGGAGCGAGCCTTCTCCCCCCTTGGCCCTGAGCTGGCGAGATCTGCGGGAACGGCTGACAGCGGGCTGGGACTTTGCGGTGGGGCTGGCCGCGGTGAAAACCTTCACCGATTTGGATAAGCTGCTCTTGCCCCGTTTGGCCTCAGCAGCGGCGGGGGGTCTTTACAGCGCTGCCTATCGGGTGATCAACTTCTCGCAAACGCCGATGATCGCCCTGCTCACCAGCCATTTTGCCGAGCTGTGCCGCCAAGGGCAGAAGGGCCTTCCGCAAGGCTGGCGCTACGCCTGGCAGCTTTTCCCTTGGGTGGTGGGCTACGGCAGTTTGGCTGCTCTGGGGCTGGCGCTGGGATCCTACGGAATCCCTTGGGTGCTGGGATCGGCTTACCGGGAAACGGCCCTTATCCTGCGCTGGCTCAGCCCGGTCATTTTGCTGGAAGGGATCCACCTTTTGCTATCTCACCTGCTCACTGGAGCAGGGTTGCAAAAGCCCCGCAGCCGTCTGCAACTGATGGCTCTGGGGCTGAATGGGCTTTTGAATGCGGTTTGGATCCCAAGGTGGGGTTGGCAGGGGGCGGCCCTAGCGACCTTGCTGTCGGAGATGGCCTTGGTGCTGGCTTTGCTGCTGTTGATTGGGGGGCGATTGCACGCTCTGCAGAGATCTGGGCCTAGGGAGCCTTAACAATTTTGTAGGTGGCTTTGGCATCGGGGCCAAAGGTGATCACATCCCCCGACTTGAGCTGGTGGGTGGTCAATTTCTGGCCGTTGATCAACAAGCCATTGGTGCTGGGGCGACCTTCCAGATCCCCATCCAAAATGCGGTAGCAATATTCTCCCTCTCGCTCGGCGGGAATCCGCAGCAGCATGGCGTGGTAGCGGGAGGCATACTGAGAGTTGAGACAGATGTCGTTCGCCAAGTCCCGACCGATGAAGTATTTGGCGGATCCCAGCACCTGGGTACGGCGGCCATCTCGGTCTTCCACGATCAAGATGTGCTGGTGGGTACCGGAAGGAGAAGGCACAGATTCAACCATACTTCCGCTGTCAATACCAGTGTTTAACCGTACCTCAAACTATACCGAAGTTTAGCCTTCTTCCTGCTATCGCTGGGTCTGCAGAATCGCTCATCCAGCGCCCCAGAACTCTCGACCGATCCAGTGGGCTAGCGAGGAACATTCTGGAGCAATGAGCCGACCCATCCGGGGAAGAGGGTGTAAGCTCCTACCGCCCATTGGGCCATGCCCACCACCACCTCTGACTTGGACTGGCGAGCGGCATCCCAAATGGCTTCGGCAACTTCTTCCGGCTGGCTGACCCAAAAACTCTCCAGCGCCTGTTGCATTTGCTCGCGGGCTTTGCCACCTGAGGTTTGGGAGTGGCCATCGGGAGAGGACGCTGGCCCCACCTCATCCAGAAAAATGGCTCGCTTGAGGAAATTGCTGCTGACGATGCCCGGATGGACGCCGATCACCTGGATCCCTTGGGGTTGCAGTTCCAGACGCAGCGCTTCTGTCAGCCCACTGACCGCGTACTTGCTGGCACAATAGGCGCTCATCTGGGGCAGGGGCATTTTGCCGCCAATGGATCCCACGTTGATGATCTGGCCTTTTTTGCGCTTCAACATGTCGGGGAGCACGGCTCGGATGGTGTGGAGGTAGCCCCAAAAGTTGACCGCCATCAAAGCCTGCCAGTGTTCCAGGGTAGTTTGCAAAAAAGGGCCACTCATGCAGATGCCGGCGTTGTTGATCAGGCAGTCGATGCGGCCATAGCGTTCTAGGGTTCTCTCCACCAGGTTTTGCACCTGTTCTGGCTGCGTGACATCGGTGGGAACGGCCAAGACCTCGGCGTTGAGGCTTTGCTCTAGGTCGATGGCCGTTTGCTTCAGGGTTTCGGCAGTGCGGGCAGCCAGCGCCAATCGGTAACCCCCACGAGCAAAGGTAAAGGCAGTAGCTCTGCCGATGCCTTCAGAAGCGCCTGTAATTAAAACAACATCGGCCATCCTGCTTCTCCGTAAATCTGGACTGGGATCCTTCTACCTGTTGTAGCTTCTCTGAGAGTTAGGGATCCCTGCTTGGCTGAGGGCTTAAGATACTGAACAATAGCGAGGATAGGGTGTATGGCCTCTACCTACTCATTTGACATCGTCAGCGATTTCGATCGGCAGGAACTGGTGAACGCTGTAGATCAAGCCCGACGGGAGATCAAACAGCGCTACGACCTCAAGGATACTCAGACGGAAATTGAGCTGGAGGAGGGATCCCTGACCATCACCACCGCCAACGACATGGCCCTCAACTCCATTCGGGATCTGCTTCTTACCAAAGCGGCCAAGCGGGGTCTATCCCTAAAGATCTTCGACTTCCAACCCCCAGAGAGCGCCGGCGGCAACCGAGTGCGCCAGGTGGTTCACCTGAAAAAGGGCATTGATGCCACACTGGCCAAACAGATTGCCAAGCAAATCCGCGACAACTTTAAGAAAGTGCAGCCTGCCATTCAAGGGGATCTGGTGCGCGTTTCCGGCAAGGATAAAGACGAGCTACAGGCGGTCATTCAAATGCTTAGGCAGCAGGACTACCCGGTGGCGCTGCAATTTGTCAACTATCGATAGGGATCCTCTGGGCTTCCGTATCTTTCCCCTCAACCCCTCTTGCAAGATTAGAGATCTCAGGATCTGTGATCTGTGAAATGTTGGGTTTAATGGCTGCTGGAAATGGTGATGGCCTACGCTCCTCAAAGCTTGAGTTTTCGGCCAATTGGGATAGGGGGCTCTGGTGAGAAATCTTGTGAAAGTAACCGTCGGAATCAAGCCAGTAAGTCCTTGAGAATCTCATTGGAAAATAGCCAGCCATTGGGTGGGATCAGCCGCAGCCGACCCGCCTCGCAACTGGCCCAGCCCTTCTCGAAATAGGGATCCAGCTTCTCCAAAGCTTGCTCGACCTTTGCCCGGCCAAAACGCTCTTGCAAATGGCCCAAATCCAGACCTTCCTGTAAACGCAGCCCCAACATCAAAGTATCCATCCAAACTTCCTCTGGAGATGCTTCAGGAGGGAGGGGGTAGACTCCAGCTTTCACCTGCTCAAAGTAGTGGTAAAGGGTTTTGGGTTGCTGAATGCGCCGTCCACCCTCGTAGCCAACGGATCCCATACCAAAGCCAAAGTAAGGGCGATTTTCCCAGTACACTCGGTTGTGGCGACAGGCGTAGCCGGGGCGGGCAAAATTGGAGATTTCGTAGTGGATGTAGCCCGCTTCGGTGAGCAGCTCCCGCGCCATCACGTACATTTCAACCGTGGTTTCCTCGGTGGGCAAAGGCGCATCTCCCGGTCGGTACATCCGGCCAAATCGGGTTCCCGGCTCAATCGTCAGATCATAGATGGAGACGTGGGGAGGGTTAATTTCAATGAGAGCTTGCAAAGAGTTGTGCCAATGCTCCAAGGTTTGGTAAGGCAGCCCAAAGATCAAATCCAGATTGAAATTATCAAGGCCCACCGCTTTGAGATCAGATACAGCCTCGTAAACTTCTTCTACCCCATGCAGGCAGCCACAAGCGGCCAGCAGCTCCGGTTGAAACGCTTGTACCCCCAAGCTGATGCGGTTAACCCCCAATGCCCGATAGCCCGCCAACTGATCTCGGGTCAGGGTGCCGGGATTGGCCTCTAGGGAAATCTCACAGTCAGGATGAAACGGGATCCTCTCCCTCAATTGAGTCAAGATCCGCCCCAGTTGCTCCACCGTCAGCAGAGAAGGGGTGCCACCCCCGAAAAAAAGGCTGGTCAACGGTCTGGGATCCCCGGCCAGATGGCGGTAGCGGTAGGAGCTGCCGATCTCTCGGCAGAGCATTTGCACGTAAGTTTCTATCAACTCTCGGGTGCCCAAGCCCGTGGCAAAATCACAGTAGTGGCAGCGCTGCCGACAAAAAGGGATGTGCAGGTAAGCTGCTTCAGGCCAATCAACCTGGTCGCGGCAGCATTGCAGAGCAGTATCGGTCGGAGTGGGATTGTGCAAAGCCGTTGCCACAGCCATGGGTCAGCTCAAACGGGATAGAACCACTATACTGATAGACTCCGAAACTCCTCACGAGGAGGGATCCCATGGGAGCTGTGCGCCTGGCGGTAATCGACTATGATGCCGGAAACTTGCATTCGGCTTGCAAAGGCTTGGAGCGTGCCGGGGCAGAGGTGCATCTGGTAACAGAGCCGGTCGGGCTGGAGCGTTTCGACGGGATCATCCTGCCGGGAGATGGGGCTTTTGATCCGGCCATGCAGCAGTTGCGAGAGCGAGGCTTTGTGGATCCCATCCGGGAGGCGGTGCAGCGGCAGCAGCCCTTCTTGGGCATTTGCATTGGTCTGCAGGTTTTGTTTGAGAGCAGCGAAGAGGGGGTGGAACCGGGGCTGGGCATCGTGCCCGGACGGGTGCAGCGCTTTCGGCCAGAGGCGGGCCTGCGCATCCCTCACATGGGCTGGAATCAACTGCAACTCACCCAAGCCCACTCTCCCCTCTGGGCAGGGATCCCCGATCAAACCTGGGCCTATTTTGTCCATTCCTATCACGGTGTGCCCAGCGATCCAGCCTGGGTGGCTGCCACGACCCAACACGGGAGCCAAACCTGTGTAGCCGCCATTGCCCGCGGCGCTTTGTTTGCTACCCAGTTTCACCCAGAAAAGTCCGGCCCCTACGGCTTGAAGATGCTGCGCAACTTTGTCGAGTTTGTTGCCCGTTGTTCCCCCTTATCTGCTCCCAGAGCCTAGTGCCCCATGAACTATTGGCTGATGAAATCTGAGCCCAGCATCTATAGCATCTGGGATTTGCAGCGGGAGGGCCAAACCCTTTGGGATGGCGTGCGCAACTACCAAGCCCGCAACTATCTGAAGGCAATGCAGCCTGGGGATCGCGCCTTTTTCTACCACTCCAACGCCAACCCCCCTGGTATTGCTGGCCTGATGGCAATCCTAGAAACCCAGGTGGTGGATCCCAGCCAATTCGACCCTGCCAGCCCCTACTATGATCCCAAATCTACCCGCGAGGATCCCCGCTGGCATACGGTGCGAGTGCGGTTTGTCTCAGCCTTTGGGCGATTGATCCCTTTGGCTGAATTGCGAGACACCTTCACCCCAGAGGAGCTGGAAGTAGTACGACGGGGCACGCGACTGTCGGTCATGCCGGTTGCCGAAGGGGTGGCGAAACGATTGCTGGCGCTGACGGGAGTTTCTACGCAGTCTCCTCTATGATGGGCGAGGCCAACCTGAGTGGGGCCAATTTGCGTGGCGCCGACCTAAGTGGGGCGGATCTAACGGGGGCGGATTTGCGAGGGGCCAATCTGTCGATGGACAACCTAAAGAGCGCTTTTCTGGAAGGGGCAATCTACAGTGCCAACACCCGCTTTCCCGCCGAGTTCGACCCAAAATTTGGAGGGGATGACATTGTTCGGCGCTGACCCCAGCTCACCGGCTTAAAATTCATGAGCCAAAAGCTGAGAGCCCCCAGCGCTGTAAGCTATCAAAGGCCGCGTAGGCCGTCAGATCCGGCTGCAGGGGCGTAATCGATACATAGCCTTCCGCAACGGCCCGCACATCCGAGCGGGGATCCACCCCCTCTTCCACCACCTCTCCTGCCAGCCAGTAGTAGGCCTTGCCGCGCGGATCCACCCGCTTCTCGTAGATATCGGTGTATTTGCGCCAGCCCAGAGGAGCTAGAACCATGCCGCGCATCTCGGCAGCCGACAATGGCGGCACATTCACATTCAACAGCATGGGCTCCCCCAAGGGCTTCAAGCTCAGTTTCTCCAGCAACGTCAGCACCACTTGCGCTGCCGGCTGAAAATCCTGATGGGTAAAGCTGGCCAGGCTCACCGCCAAACTGGGGATCCCTTCCAATAGCCCTTCCATTGCCGCCGAGACGGTGCCGGAGTAGAGCACATCCGTGCCCAGATTGGCTCCCTGATTGATGCCGGAAATCACCCAATCGGGAGGATGATCCAATAGCCCGTCCAGACCTAACTTGACACAGTCGGAAGGTGTGCCCGAACAGGCCCAGGCCTGCACTTCTGGAGGAAATCCCTCCCGCACCGGATCCACCCGCAGCGGCTTGTGCAACGTCAGGGCGTGGCCGGTGGCCGAGCGCTCCCGATCCGGACAGACCACCGTGATCTGATGTGCGCCCAGCCGAGCCAGAGCAGCGGCCAGACAACGTACCCCCGCCGCCTGGATGCCATCATCGTTGCTGATGAGAATGTTCATCGCAGCCACCCCACACCCGCCCTTAGACATACACCAGTCTGACCCAACGATCCGCTCTGATCCCTCAGGTAGCCAAGTTCAGCGACGAAATCTGAAAATTCACGGCCTCTTGAGGTTATTATTGGACGTAGCCTTTCGAACAATATCAGTAGGAACACAATGTCACCCCATGAGGTCAAGTGCCATTATGAAGCTAAGGTAAAGTAAACCCTGCGGTTTCCTTCCTCTTTGTTGTGCCTTCTTGTTTGCATCTTGCTGTTTCCTCATCCATATCCCCTTGAGACTCCTTCCCGCTAAAGCGAACAGCGGGGCAAAGCTGGGGAGTCTGTAAAACCCATCAGGTCGCTCGAGCGACAGGAAGTTGATCTCATGTCACTTGTTTCCATCACATCGGCAACAGAGGCTCAGGAATGGCGTGAGCTTTGCCAGTGGGCCGAGGAGCACTACCGCTGTCGCACCTTTCCCAAAGACGTGCGCATCCCCACCCGTCCGGGATTGGTGTACATCACCCAAGAGGGGGTGGTGCGCTTGGTCAGCCAAACTCCAGAGCGGCGGGAGGTCTTTGTTGGGTTTATCACGGCTGGGTTTCCCTTTGAGCTGAGCAACCCAGAGCGCTTTGAGTTAAAAGCCTGCACCCACGCCGACCGCACCACGGTGATGTGGTTCTACTGGCAAGACCTGGAGCAGTGGCCCTACTTGCACCAGAAAGTCCAGGAAAACTTTCGCCAGCAACTGCAACGGAAGCTGCTGTGGTTGGGAAACTTGGGCCAACGGCGCGCCATCGACCGCCTCAAGGGCTTTTTGAGCCTGTTGATCGAGGAGTATGGGCAGCCCTGTGAACAGGGGATGTATCTTCCCTGGCCCCTTACCCACGCCCAGATTGGGGATGCCATTGGGGCCACTCGTGTGACGGTGACTCGCCTTCTGGGATCCCTGCGCTCGAAAGGGTTTGTGCAGGTGCTGGATCAAAACTTAATCTGCATTCCCAACGGGGTGAAGCTCCAGCCCACTCCGAAGAAGGCGGCCAGCGCCTAGCCCTGCTGTCTAAAGCGTTATGCCTACGGCACCCTGTCAAAAACTGCACTGCTGACCAAGAAAACTGGGTTGCCAGCCCCGCCCTAAGGCCTACGGCCCGCTGACGCAACCAGGTCGGCTTTGTGCTATGGTGTTGAATGAACTCCGCCAACTTGAATATGGCGCAGTGTCAACAGGGAAAGTATCTGGGAGTTCATCCCAGTAGTTGGGGTCATAGCATCCCTCACCACTTGCAAAGGTGGTGTAGCCCAGGAAGTAGGAGTCATCCTGCAACCTGGGAAAGAATCCTTGCCATTTAGGGCAGGGAGAATGTCGGCGCTGTTGTTCCTTCACCTTTGCGCTACGCCTACTACCCCGGCTGTGTGGCCCAAGGGGCCTGTCGTGAGCTGTACGACTCCACCGACCAGATTGCGCGGCATCTGGGCATTGAACTGGTGGAGCTGGAGGCTGCTTCTTGCTGTGGTTCTGGCACCTTCAAAGAAGAATCGGAGCTGCTGGAAGATACGGTAAATGCCCGCAACCTGGCTTTGGCCGAGGCGCTGGGGTTGCCGATGCTCACCCACTGCAGCACCTGTCAGGGGGTGTTGGGCCGCGTGAATGAAAAGTTAAAAGCTGCGAAAACCGCGAATCCAGAGTACTTTCACCAGGTGCAAGCCCTGTGCCAGAAAGGGGGCTGTGAGAGCCGTTACCAGGGCACAGGCGATGTGCGCCATTTGCTGTGGGTGCTGGTTCATGACTACGGCCTGGAGCGATTGGCCCAACAGGTCAAGCGGCCCCTCTTGGGGCTGCGCTGCGCTGCCTTCTACGGGTGTTATCTGTTGCGGGCCTACGACATCTCCCGCTTTGATGTGGCACGGGATCCCCGTTTGATGGAGGATCTCTTCGAGCGTTTGGGGGCCACCCCTGTTTGGTATCGCGGGCGCACCCAGTGTTGCGGCTGGCCCATTTCCAGCTATGCCCCGCAGCAGTCTTTCTCGATGGCAGGCCGGCATCTTCTGGAGGCCATAGAGGCGGGAGCGGATTGTTTGGTCACCCCCTGTCCCCTGTGTCACCTCAACTTGGACTCTCGGCAGCCGGAGGTGGAAGAGGTGATCGGGCGCAAGCTGGGGATCCCGATCCTGCATTTGCCACAATTGGTGGGCCTGGCCCTGGGGATCCCGGCGAAAAACTTGGGACTGAACCGCCATGTGGTGCAGGTGGAAAAAGCCCTGCAGAAAATAGGCTGCTGATCTTCCAACCTCTCTGCCTTTTTCCGGCAACACCGACTGCAGCCAACACAGACCTATCTTTTGGGTGAAGGCGAGCCCACTTACTCTTCAATCCGGATCAAGAAAGGCGCAAAATCCGCCAAATCCCACTTGATGGCTGGGGGATCCCTGGGCAAACATCAGGTGGGTTCTGCCTGGGAAGGATATGCTATTCTGCCCAGCAAGGTACCCGTCCCTGTTCAAAAACCGCAAAGTTCCTCTTAAATTCACCTACTCCTGCTTGGCAGCTCCCTATGGTAGTCTCGGATCCCTTTGGCCTTGTTGTGCAAGAAGTGCAGCAGGGCGGGTACGCAGACCGAGTGAAAAAGCTGGTTTACTTTGCCTGCACCAGCACATGGGAAGGCGATGTCAGCAAGTTGAGCCAGATAGATCTGAAAGCCCTGCTGGAGCAGCTTTGCCGTGAGCACGCTACCCTTGATGCTTTGGGCCAACGCTTTCGAGAGGCCATCAGCCGCATCAACAAAAAAGCCGAGTATGCCCGCGTCGCCAAGATGCTGCTGAACAAGCTACAGCCTCTGTATCAACAGCCTCAAGCGGATCCCTCAGTTTGGGCTACGCCCTCGCCTGTTTTGTCCTTGGAATATGGCGGTCTGCAACTGCAAAAGCAAGACTATGATCCCTTCGAGTTGCGGGCAGGGGTGATGCGGCAAACCAGTCCTTTGCGGGCCAAGCTGGTTCTGTTCACGGCTTTGTACCACAAAATAGAGCCCACCCTGCAAGGGTTGGCCGCCCTGCGACGCCACAGCCTGGACGAACTGCTCAGAGCCCTTTACGATGCCTGCCACTCCCCCCAAGAACTGGAAACCCGGCTGAAGGAGGCGGTGCAGCAGTTGCAGGAGCCGGATCAGGATGGCCAAGCCGCCAATGCTGTGCTGCAGATGCTGAAGCCTCTTTACGTTGACGTGCCCCCAGCGACCCTCCCCGGCGGAGGATTGGCTGCTGAGCCTCTCTCCGCCAATCTGGATTGGCTGAATACCGAAGATGCCGCTCGCGCGGGCGAGGCAGAGTCCCTGGCCAGCCCCATGACTTGGATTGACGCTGGGATCCCAGAGGATGAGGAAGAGCCTGCAGAGCTTTCGGCTTTTGCGACCCCGGCAACACCACCCGGCCCCTCTTCTGACCTGCGACAGGAGATCCCAGAGTCCTGCCGCCAACTGCTCCATCGCAGCGCCGGATCCCTGATGGTTGCCATCGAGAACACCCTAAGCGAGTTGGGCAACGCCCTGGACGAAGGTCTGCAGGATGAGGATCCCGTCCAATATCTGACCCTCAAACACCAGGTGCTGCGCGGCTTCTTGAGGGATGTCGAGGGATCCGCCGCAATGTTCATGGGGATCTTGAAAAAGCTAGAACAATCGGAGTGGCGCTTGGTGCAGCCCCCTCACGTCAGCAGTGGGGAATACGCTTTGCCGGAGGCGATCACTGAGGTGCCCACCAACCTTGCGGATCCCTATGCTTCCCTGAGACAAGTCTTGGCCAGCAGCGAGCTGGCCCGTCAAAAGCCGCAGTTGGAGCAGGAGGTGATGCGTTTGGTGCGGCGCAGCGTCGGCTCTGTCAAAACTGCTATCGAACAGGCCCTGAGCGAGTTGGGCAAGGCGTTGGATGAGCAGTTCCAAACCTGCACCCTAGAGGAAGCCTTGGTTCTCAAGTACCAAACACTACGCGCCTTTTTGCAGGAAGTGGGGGAGATCTCCACCAAATTTGCTGCTTTCTTGGATCGCATGGAGGAGGCAGAGCGCCGTCTGTTCGGACTGGTTTGAGAGCCAAGCCCGCTGTTCGGGGATCCCGTTCAACACTCACGATCAGCCGCGCCGAGTGTTGGGGAAACGCCCGGATCCTTATCTAGAATAACCACCAGTGCAGCTCCTCTCTCACTTCTCTGAGCTCTCCCCTCTCTTCTATGGATGCCAAGGATCTGCTTCGGCTTTACCGGGCAGGACGGATCAACTTTGCCGGCGAGAACCTGGCCGCCCTTGACCTGAGCCGGGCCGATTTGATCGGGGTGGATCTCTCCCAAGCAAACCTGCACAGTGCCAATTTGATCTTCGCCTTCTTGGGGCGGGCCAAGCTGCAGAAGGCCAACCTCGTCGGGGCTAACCTTGGTGGGGCCAACCTCAGCCAGGCGGACTTGAGCGAGGCGGATCTCAGAGATGCCCAGTTGCACGGCGCCACCCTACAAGGGGCAGATTTGCATGGGGCCAACCTGACGCTGGCTCTGTTGATCGATGCCAACCTGCTGGATGCGGATCTGCGCTGGGCCAACCTCACCAGTGCCAACTTGGGAGGGGCTTGCCTGCGGGGGGCCAATCTCCGTTTCGATAGCCGCCGGGGAGCGGTATTGCGCAACGCCAATCTTAGCCGCGCTGATCTCAGCGGAGCCAACCTGTCGGGAGCGGATTTGACACGGGCCGACCTGAGCGGGGCCAACCTAAAAGAGGCCAGTTTGATCAAGGCCAACTTGCAAGGGGCCAGCCTGCAGCAAGCCCGTTTGCAGGGAGCCATCCTGAGAGAGACCGACCTGAGGGGGGTTTCTTTTTTGGGGGCAGACCTGCAAGGGGTGCAGATGGCGCGGGCCAACTTGAAGGAGGCGATACTTCGCCAGGTGAATTTGACAGAGGCCAACTTAAGCGAGGCGGATCTGGCCGCAGCCGATCTTTCCGCCAGTTGTCTGTGCTCGGCCAAACTGGCGCGGACGGATCTCAGTCGGGCCAATCTGGCCGGGGCCGATTTGCGGTGTGCCAACCTGGTGGATGCCTATTTGGGCCGCACCAACCTGGAAAATGCCGATCTCGGCGAGGCAATCCTAACCCGAGCCGATCTGAGCACAGCCAACCTCAGCGGGGCCAATTTGCGCGGGGCAACCCTGCCGGATGGACGGATAGGCTGATTTGACCGGCTCGCCGCCTCACAAGACGAGGATTCTTATCACTGGCTAAGACGGGGATCCGCCCCGGAAAAGGTGAGGTTTTCCCCTGCCCCAGAGGGGCCACAACCGCTACCCTACAAGGGAAGGATGGGTCAAAGAGATCCGTGAACAGCCGCCGATTTCTGTCCTTGATGGAAGCTTTGTGGGCCGATCTGCCCTTGCCGGAATGGTTGCCGGGGGCAGGAGAGCGCTCCTGGCAGCAGACGGTGGCAGCCCTGCTCCAGCTATGGCAAGAAGTTGGACAGTTTGGGGTGGTGATCGGTGGGCCGGTGTCTTGGTGGCCCCCCTGGGTGGTTCGGGAGCCGCTGCCTCAACTGCCGTCGCCCATTGACGCTCCAGAGCCAAACCTGAAGCTGCGGGAGCTGGCCCGTGAAGATCCCTGGCTGTTTACCCCCGACTTGTCCCCCGAGTCGATTCTGACCCCTGGCCAGACGGTGATCCCTCTCCTGCCGCAGGATCCCCTGGTGGAGGAGCCTTTTTTGCTGGTGCTCACCCCTGTTTTTTCGGCGGTGGCCGCCCAAGGGCATCACCCCCACACGCGGCAGAGGGGGATGATGGTGTCTTTTGAGCCGGAGGTGGTGCATCGGGCTTGGCAGATCCTGGAGCAGCGGGTTCAACAGGGTAGGCCGGATCGCTTGCCCTTCTGGCAGCAGTTGATGAAGCACCATCCCCTGATGGAGCCCCATGTGCGGGTGCTGGCCCGCTTCAGCAGCCTTCTTCTGCTGGGAAACTTGGCCGAGTCGGGATCCCCGCCCGCTCGCTTACCCCCCGCCAGAGCCGAGAACTCCCCTGCGCCCACAACCCGGCCAGAAGATTGGCAGAAGCGGCGGTCTCCTCCTTCCCATGGCCAGCCTGCCGGTCAAGGCCAACAGAACAGCCTTTCGGAGGCAGAACTGTTGCGGGCTCTCATCCACGAGATCCAGACGCCCCTCAGCACCATCCGCACCTTGGTTAGTCTCATCCTGAAGCGGCACGATCTGCCGTCGCGGGTACGGGAATACGTGGAGAAAATTGACCGCGAATGTACCGAGCAAATCAACCGCTTCGGGCTGTTTTTCCAGGCTACAGAAACGGTGATGCCCGCTGCTACCCCACAGGAGGGGCGTCGGCTTCAGCTAGAGCCCATTGCGCTGGTGGACTTGGTGCGGCAAAACCTGCCTCGCTGGCAGGAGCAGGTGGAACGGCGGGGATCCCAACTGGAGTTGGAGATTCCCGATGAGCTGCCGGATGTGGTCAGCGATCCCAAGGCGCTGGAAGCGGTGCTGTTTGGCATGGTCGACCGCATTGCCCGCAGCACGCCGGCTGGCAGCCACATTCGCGCCCAGTTGGTCAGCGCAGGGGAGCTGGTCAAACTTCAGTTTCAGGTCAACACACCTGAGGGCAGCGACGCCACTGTTGCCTCAGAGCCCAAATCCCCTCAGGCGATTGGGCAGTTGTTGGTCGTGCAGCCGGATACCGGTGCAGTGAGCCTCAGCCTTCCCGTCACCCAAACTCTGTTCCGCGCCTTGGGGGGCTACCTCACCGTGCGCCACCGCGCCCGTCGGGGGGAAATTCTCAACATCTACCTGCCCCGCCAGCTATAAGCCACCCGGTTGGGATCCCGATACCGTCTCAACGCTGATGTGGCGGAACCCAGGGAAGATGGGGCTAGGATCGATCTGCCAGCGCCGGGAGAGTCTAGGGATTGGATCCATGCCGAGAGCCAGAAAAGTTGCTGAACACCACCCAGAGCCTGAACCCGTCTGCGGAGCCGGAGAACCCAAGGTCAAGGGGGTCACTCTCTCTGCCCAGCAGCTTTCCACTTTGCTTCACGAAATGCGCAATCCTCTCACCGCCCTGAGCACGCTGGCCAAGTTATTGCAAAAACGCTTGCCCCCCGAGGATCGCAACCACTGGATTGGCCTGAGCATTGAACAGGAATGCAAGCATTTGCAGGAGCTGCTGGCGGAGTTCGAGCGTTTGGACGGGATCCCGGCCCCCCTCCAGCTTCAGCCCCTCTCCTTGGCCGACCTGCTGCGGGAGTGGATTCCCATCTATCAAGCCTTGGCCGAAACCCAGGGACACCACTTTCAAGCCGTCCTGCCCCCTTCCCTACCCCCTGTACAAGCCGATCCGCGTGCCCTGCGGCAGGTGCTTGATAACTTGATCGACAACGCTTGCAAGTACACCCCGCCCCCAGGTGAGATCCGGCTGAGGGTGGAGTTGGGTGAAGATCCCTCAACTGCTTCGCAACGGGAAGTGTTCGTTGCCGTCTGTGACAATGGCCCCGGCATCCACCCTGAGAACCTGGAGCGGATCTTCGATCCCTTTTTTCGGGCAGATCTTTCTAAGCCAGGGCAGGGGCTGGGGTTGGCCATTAGCCGCGACCTGGCCACCCGGATGGGCGGAGATCTCCAGGTGGAAAGCTCCCCCCAAGGCTCCTGTTTTCGCCTGAGATTGCCCACAGGTTAGTAGGAAGATTGTAGAGATATGGGATGGCAGGTGCCGCCAAACGCTTGAACGCTACCCAGGAGCTGCAGATGGCCTCTTCTCCCCCAGCCAAACCCGAACCCCCTGCTGCCAGTCCAGCAGCCCGCATTCTGCTAGTAGATGATGAACCCGGCTTACGGGAAGCGGTGCAAGCCTACCTCGAGGACAGCGGCTTTGAGGTGATCCCGGCGGCCAACGCCCAGCAGGCTCTGCAACTGCTCAGCACGGCCCAGCCTCAGTTGATCATCTCCGACATCATGATGCCGGGCATGGATGGCTATCAATTTTTGGCCCAACTGCGAAAACTCGAGCCCTACAGCCATCTGCCGGTGGTGTTCCTCACCGCCAAGGGGATGACCGCCGACCGCATCCAGGGTTACCGGGCCGGTGTCGATGCCTATTTGCCCAAGCCCTTCGATCCGGAGGAGCTGGTGGCCATCGTCTCCAATCTCATTGAGCGATCCCGCGCTGCCAGCCCTTCGGAGGTGGTGGCCCGCGAGCTGGCCTCGATTCGCGCCCTGCTGTCGGAGCGCACCCTTGCCACAGCCACGCCTGCCCAGACCTCTGCCCCCACCCCCCTGCCCCCACCCATCAAGGTAGAGCTGACGCCGCGGGAACAACAGGTGTTGGAGAAGGTGGCAGAAGGGCTGATGAACAAGGAGATTGCCAAGCAGCTGCAAACCAGCGTGCGCAACGTGGAAAAATACGTCACCCGCCTGCTGAACAAGACAGGCACCAGCAGCCGCACCGAGCTGGTGCGCTATGCTCTCACCTATGGCTTGATTCGGCTGTAGCTCTCACCCCCAGCCCCTCTCCCCAAGGGAGAGGGGGGAAAGAGCTTACGGCTGTGGCTTGGGCGGCACGGTGACCAGCAGCTCCACCCCAAAGGCGTGATCCCCGGCAGGGTAGCTGGTAATCCCCAGCCCATCGATGCGGGTCAGCAGCTCACGGGCCTCCGGCTCCAAGCCTGCCAAACCACCCGGTAGTGTGGCCTCCAGCACTGTTCGGATCCCTTGCCAATTCAGCAAAAAGTAGCCGTAGTTGGGCTTGGGCAACTGATCGTAGAGGGTTTTCAGCGGCTCGGTTTGGGGAAGCAAATTGCCCTGGCGTTGGGCGAGGGTTTGCAGCGCCGCCGTGCTGCTGGTCACGATCAAATAGTTGCCTTCCCAGGCGCGGGTCAAAAGCGGGCGGTTAAACAAGGGATCCGCCCAGATCACCTGCCCACCGGCTTCCGTTACCCCTACTCCCGATTCTTGGGCCAGCCGATCCAACTGAGTCAGGGCCGCGTTGGCCTTGTCTTTTTGGCTGGTCTTGATCACCAGGGCTGCTCCCATGCCCTGCAACAGCGGATGGGCCTGGGCATCCGGTGCCACCAGCAAGGCCATCTCCCCATCCATCCAGGCCAGCAGATCTTTTTCCAAGTCCAAGCGAGTATTGGCGCGAAACTCAGCCCGCAGCTCCTCTAACGACTCTTTGACCGGCGGATCTTTCTCCAGCTCAGGCACAACGGCTTGCCAGCGCTGGGCGATCTGTTGGGTGGTCAGCACCGCCAGGGCATTGCCGGGCAGCCGCTGAATAAGTTCGCCGCGAGCCGGTTGCCACCCTCCCTGCCCCTGGGTTTTCGGATCGGTCTGGGTCAACATGCGCAGCCGCAGGCCCTGCTCCTGCCAGTGGGCAGCCATGGCCAAAGAGCGCAGGGGTTGCAGGGATCCCAGCGTCGCCGGATCCAGATCCTGCATCCAGTCTTGGAAAGACTCGGGATCCTCCTGCAAAGCCTGGAAGTTGAAGTAGGCAAAGGCCAGCGTGCCGCTCTTCTTGTAGAGATCGCCAACGGCGGTGCGGAAACTTTCGGAGCGGCCAATCGGCTCTGCTTCGCCGCGATACACAGCAATCGCCTGCTGCATCACCCTCGGGTCGTTGGCCACCGCCACAAAGCGGTTGCCAAACTCAGCAGTTACCCATCGCTCGCCCGGCTCTCCGTTGGTTTGCACATACAAGGTGACCCCTTGCTCCTGGCGCTGCTCGAAGTTGGCCCCTTCTGCTGCTGCCTGTTGCCGCACCTGGGCCAAGAATTGCCCAGACAAATCAGCGTTGCGGGTGCTGGCTCCAAACAGGATCCCAGGCACCGGCTCGGCAGCTCCGGGCACCAGATTGGGGATCACCACTGCCATCGTGAATTGCTCGCCAGCCCAAGCTTGCATCTCTTCCCGAGAGAACTCCTTGCCGGTTTCAGCCAAAGCTTCTGCCGTCCAGCTCTCCCACTGGGCCAAAAGGTCAGGGTGAGTGCGAAAAGATTCTTCCGGTTGGGTAGAAAAGGTCAGCACCAGGGGCGCCGACTGGGGAACCAGCGCGGTTTCCGGCAGAACATCGCCGGGCAACTGTACCTGTGGCCCTCTGAGTTGGCAGGATCCCAGGAGCCAAGAGCCCCCCACCGCCATCAACGTAAGGGAGAGAGGACGAAACCGGCACTGAAGTTGGGTCTTCATATCACACCTGCGACGAGCCGTCCTCTTGAGGATAGGCGATGGACTCAGAGCCTGTCTGTGATCGCAGCCTCATACATCGGAATATGTAGAAATTGTTACTTTGGCCGGGCGCGAGCGACCAACTCATCCACGTACTCGTTCCAGCGCAACCCTTCGTGAGCCTGGATCCAAACCACCTGCACCTGAGGGCACTGCTGCTTTAGCCGATACAGTTCCTGGATCAAATCCAGGTTTTCCACCGGGCCTGTGCGCCGCCGCCACCCCTGCGCTGCCCACTGCGACATCCAACGGTTGTAGGTTTGCACGCAGAGGTGGGAATCGCTGTAGATGGTGTCCACGCTGTTGCCTTGGGTGTCACGGCAATACCGCAAAGCCCGAATTAAGCCGGTCAGTTCCATGCGGTTGCTGGTGCTATCGGGATCCCCTCCCCAAAACTCTTCCACAATTTGATCATCTTGAACCACCACCACAGCCCATCCCCCTGGCCCCGGATTGGGAGAACATCCCCCGTCGGTGAAGATGCCACTGTGGGGGCAGGCAACCAGACGGCTGGGGCCCGCTCCTTTGCGGCTGTGCATCCGTGAAACCTTGGTCATGGTGCTCATCCGGCGCTAACGGCAACATTTGGGATCCCGGCTCGACAACAGACACTGCATCTTATTGCAGAAGGGCGTGCCGGCACCACTGTTTAGTGTATTCAGCTTCAGAAAAGCTTTGTTTCACACTATTAGCAGCATAAACCCCGTCAACATCAGCTTACGTGACACTGACGCACAAGGTTAAAAACAGTACGAACAAAAACCCCCAGAAAATCTGGGGGAGGAGTGGTGTGTTGAGGTGATGAATACTCGCATGATATCTCTCGAATTCGGTGAGTAGGCCAAACCGGCGATAGATCCCTGCGTTTTTTTGCAGAAATCATTGCAGATACTGGAAAGCATCAGACACTAGAGACCAGCGCGTCAAAACTGAGCTTATTTCATCTTGATCAGGTATAGTGCTCGCTCTCGGAGAACTACCTATTTAGACACCAGATGTAGAGAAGCCTTAATGACTTTATCCTACGCACCTGCCGCCGACACTAGGGGTTGTGTTAAGCCCAAATGGGCATAGAGACGGGAAAAGTCAAAATTTGCTGACATTAGCTCTTGGATGCAGCGGACTTTCACCTCCTCGTGTAGGCGAATCTGCCCAAAAACCCGTTCGATGCGGTTGATGGTGGTGAAGGTGTCCAGATCCACCGAGAGAATCGGCACTTCCAGCTCTTCTGCTCGAGACCGAATGCGGGGATCCAGAGGGAGCTTGCCGGTCAAGATCAGGCAGAGGGTGGAAGTTTCTAGGGCGGCCAGTTGAATATCGGTGCGGTCTCCGCCGGTGATCACCGCCTTGTGATCCAGCTTACGGAAGTACTTCAAGGCCGAGTTGACGTTCATCGCCCCTACCGCAATGTCTTCAACCATCAGGTCCATCCGATCCGGACAGCAGAGCACCTCGGCACCCAGTTGCCGCACCAACTCCCCAACGCTGATGCTGCGCAAAATGCGATGGGAGGGCAAAATCCCCAGCACCGGGATCCCGTGTCCCTCCAAAAAAGGCCGAATGATCGTTTTTGCCGGTTGCATTTGGTCAGGTGGCACATCGTTCAGCAGCACGCCTGCCAAGCGGGATCCCAGTTGACGATGGACAAAGAGAAGAGAATCAACAGCCAAGGAGGAATGGTAGCGACTGATCAGCAGTACCGGAGCATCCAGGGCTTGGGCCATCTTGGCCAGCGACAGGCCAAACAATTCCCCCTCGTAAAGATCGGCTGGGCCTTCCAGCAGCACCAAATCGGCAGGGGAGCGCTGGACAAACTCCAACAGAGGGGCAACCGGGCACTCTGGAGCTGGATCCCCGGGAGCTCGCTTCATTTGAGCCAGCAAAGCCTCTTCGTTGAGCCGGAGCAGCATCGGCGGCATTTGATCCATCGTCAGCCGCAGAGACTCCGCCACAAAGCGCATATCCGGATCGCCCCCTTCCAGCGAGCAATCTTCCCGCTCGCAAGAACCGATGGGCTTCCCATAGGTGACTTTTATCCCTTGCTGCTGCAGATGCTTGGCCAAACCCAAGATGGCAGCCGACTTACCGCTGAAGGGCTCAGTAGAACCAATTAAAAGGAACTTGGACACGGATGGCTCCCGGTAACGAGAGGGACGAAGGGATCCCTTACTCAGTCTAACGGAGGCTGCTCTCTCCTCAGTTCTGGACTAACCGATTAGGATCGACTCTTCAGGGTAGGTTACCAACGGGCGGGGCTGTTGTTGAGCCAAGGCCAAGACAATCGTCAATGCCCCCAACCGGCCCCAGAACATCACCAGCACAATGATCAGTTGGCCAAACCAGTTGAGCTCCCCGGTAAAGCCCGTCGAGAGGCCGCAGGTGGCAAAGGCGGAGATCACTTCAAACAACACCGGATCCAACCTACTGTTACTGTGGGTCAGCAAAATCAACCAAGCCGCCAACAATACCACAAACAGAGAAACCGTTAACACCGCTGCCGCCTTGCGCACCATGGAGGGATCCAAGCTGCGCCCGGCAATCTGAGCGCTGGGCAAACCGCGGGCATAGCCCCAGAGGGCCAACACCAACACCGCCAAGGTGCCGGTGGTCATGCCGCCCCCCATAGAAGCTGGGGCTGCCCCAATAAACATGAGAGCCATCAGCAGCAACTGGCTTGCCGGGGTCAAATCCTCAATGGGGATCCCGGCAAACCCAGCCGTTCGGGCAGAAACCGACTGAAAAAACGTCAGGCCCAAGCGGCGGGGCCAGCTTACCTCCAGCAGGGATCCGCCGGGCAAGCTCTCTCCCAAAAACAAGCCAATGCCGCCCGTGCAGAGCAAAACCACCACCACGCCCAGGGTAATCCGGGTGTGCAGAGAGGGGCGGTGGCCCCATGGCCAGGTTAACAAATCCGACAAAACTGGGATGCCCAAACCGCCGATAAAAATCAGACCGGCCAAAATCGCCAGCGACAGACCGTCTGTAGGGATCCCTTCCCGGCCAAACAGGTCAAATCCTGCATTACAAAAGGCCGACACCGCGTGAAAAATAGCCAGAAAAACTGCCCGCCCCGGCCCATAGAGATCCCGCCAGTGCACCCAGAGCAGCAGAGCCCCCCCCAACTCAATGAGAGTGACCCCCAGCAGCACCCGCCGAGTCAATTCCAGGATCGCCCCCGGATCGATTAGACCCAGCGAATTGCACAGCGCCAAGCGATTGAGGAGGGAAATGCGCCGCCCGATCAATTGAAACACCACCACCGCCAACACCATGAAGCCCACCCCGCCAATCTGAATCAGGATCAGCAGCACAATCTGGCCCAACAGGGTGAGATCCTCCGCCGCCACAATCGTCGAGAGCCCCGTCACGCTCAGGGCCGACATGGCCGTAAACAGCGCCTCATTCCAGCTCAAGGGATCCCCGCGCCCGATCCCCGGCAACATGAGCACCAAAGTTCCCACCACTGCCAAGAGCCCCAACCCTACAACCAGGCGCAATGGCGGTGGCAGCGGGCGACGCCTGTCCCCCCCGAAAAACCACTGCAGACGATTCCCAAAGGCCCTAGAGGACTGAGACAATGCCGAGCCCGGTGTCGGCAGGTGGCGGGCGCGGGATGGTACCGGTGGAACCAAGCGCTCAGAGCCCTCCTCTCGCGGAAGCGGGACGGAGCCCTCTCTCATCGGAGCCCTCCCTACATTTCATTCAGCCGCGAGATGTTGGTATTGGCCCCCAGAACCACCAGCAAATCCCCCTTTTCCAGCAGGTAGTCTGCGGGGGGAGAGACCACCAGCGATTGCTTTCGCTTCACCACCAGCACCGTGATGCCGAAGCGGCGACGCAGATCCGACTCCGCCAGCGTATGGCCCACCAACGCCTCCGGCACCTGTAATTCCGTAATGCTGTAGCCCGGCTCCAGCTCTAGCTGATCTAGGATCCCCGGTGCTGTCAACACCTGAGCCAAACGGCGCCCTGCCTCTTGCTCCGGCAACACCACCCGATCTGCCCCCACTCGCAGGAGAATAGAGCGTTGCCGCTCGGTCGACGCCTTACAGACCACATTGCGCACCCCCAGACTTTTCAGGGCCACCGTCGTCAGCAAATTGCTCTCAAAATCGCTGCCAATGGCCACCACCACCGTGTCGAAGGAGAGGATATCCACCGCTCGCAGCGCATCTTCATCGCTGGAATCGAGGGCCACCACCTGCGTCAGCTGATCCGCCAGGCGCTGCACGATCTCACGGCTGCGGTCGATCCCCAAGACATTGTGCCCTCGCTCCATCAAGGTGAGAGCCAAGCTAGAACCAAAGCGCCCCAGACCAATTACCGCATATTCACGATCCACCCGCTGTCGTTCGCGCCAGCGGAACGCAGTCCCTGCCATAGGATCTCCTGCCCCCTCTTTCAAGAACAGATCATAAGTTCATCCAGCAGGGATCGGAAGGGCCGCGACTCTAGGCCGACTCAGGCTTGGGCAGCGTAGAGGGGTGAGGAATCAGCTCGCGGGTGGAACGGCGCTCCACCATCTCTGCGGTGATGCGGATGTGCTTTAGGTCGCGGCGGGAGGGTGCCTCGTACATCACATCCAGCATTAGCTCTTCCACAATAGCCCGCAGGGCGCGAGCCCCGGTCTTGCGGCGATAAGCCTCTTTGGCAATGGCAGCAATGGCGGCAGGTTCAAACTCCAGTTCCACCCCGTCCATGCGCAACAGCTTCTGCGCCTGCTTGAGAATGGCGTTTTTGGGCTGCGTCAGGATCGCCTCCAGCGCCTTCTCATCCAGCGGATCCAAAGTCGCCACTACCGGGAGCCGCCCCGTGAATTCGGGAATCATGCCGTACTTGATCAAGTCTTCAGGCTCCAAAGCCTTGAGGGCACTGGCCATACGTTGCTCGCGGCTAACCGACAATTGCTCCCCTGGCTTGATAAAGCCCATCGATTTCTTGCCGATGCGCTGCTCGATCACTTTTTCCAGGCCAACAAAAGCCCCCCCGCAAATGAAGAGGATGTTGGAGGTGTCGATTTGAATGCAGTCTTGATAGGGGTGCTTGCGCCCTCCCTGGGGAGGCACGTTGGCTATTGTCCCTTCCAGCATCTTCAACAAAGCCTGCTGCACCCCCTCGCCGGAGACATCGCGGGTAATGGAGGGGTTCTCGCTTTTGCGGGCAATTTTGTCGATTTCGTCGATGTAGATGATGCCGCGCTGGGCCTCTTCTACGTCCATGTCCGCCACCTGCAGCAGGCGCAACAGGATGTTTTCCACATCCTCGCCCACATAGCCAGCTTCCGTAAGGGTGGTGGCATCCGCAACCGCAAAAGGCACATCCAACATGCGGGCCAGGGTTTCCGCCAGCAGGGTTTTGCCGGAGCCGGTGGGGCCAATGATCAAGATATTGGACTTCTGTAGCTCCACCTCATCCAGTTCCGAAACTCCGACGCTACCGGGGTTGGCCTTGGCAGCCAGACGCTTGTAGTGGTTGTAAACCGCCACCGACAAAACCTTCTTAGCTTTTTCTTGGCCAATCACATATTGGTCGAGATAGCGCATGATCTCCTGCGGCTTGGGCAACTGAGCCAGAGAAGGCAGGCTGCGGGAGGATTTTTTAGGAGCTTCACGCCGGCCGCCGGCAGGGGCGGCAGCAGGAGGAGTGTTGCCGTCGTAGAGTTCCTCATCCAAAATCTCGTTGCAGAGCTCCACGCACTCGTCACAGATGTAGACCCCCGGCCCCGCAATCAACTTACGCACCTGATCCTGTGACTTGTTGCAGAAGGAGCACTTTAGATGGGAGTCATATTTGGCCATGGGATCCTCGTTGCTGCTTGCTCTTGGCTATCCTAATCCGGCAAAAGCCAGAAGAAAACTAAACCTTCCAATCCAGTCGCAAATTGGCTGCGAAAGCGTAAGGAGGCCGAAGTTGGTGGAATCTCACTGACATACTAGTCTAGCATCTCCACTGGGCTCGTAGGGCTTGTTTCCGGATCCCCAAGGGGGCACGGTGCCAAGAGATTCCCATGGGGATCAACTGGAAAGACTGGAGATATAGTCATTTCAAACTGGATTGAGACACTTCCCAAGCGCTCCGTGTCGCTTCCGCGACCACCCACTCTTCAAAAGGGAGCTGGGAAGCAATGCAACGGAGGTGTTTCATTCTTGCTTCAAAGTGACCATAAGCTTCTCCAGCGCTCTGCGCTACCCGTGCAAACGCCACAGCCTCGGTTCTCCCCAAGTGTCTTACAAGGAGGAAAACTGGAAATGGAAGGGGTGAGCCGTTTCGCTGCTATCGGGAATGGTCATACATCCTTTGGACGGATTTATAGAAAAACCGCCCGACTTGACGCCGAGCGGAAGATGGTGTGAGGAGTGAACGGAAACATGCGTCTCCGCTGATCCCATCATAGTTGAACTTACCTGGCACTGGCAAAGGCAGTCATCGGAGGCAAAGGAATCTTTCAGCTAAGTTGGATACTTTTGGGAGTAATCGCGCCTTTCTCCAACCAAAAAGGGGAAGGAACTGTCCGTGTTGCGTTCGCTTCCCCCTATTGGCGTCCACTCCTCACTAGAGGTGAATCATAAATTATCCCTGCCGCTAAGACAACCCACCCTACCCAAGTTTTTCGGGGATCCACCCTGTCAAGGATGCAGATCACCGGATTCCACGGTGGGATCCAGCGCCAACAGCTCCGCTTCGGTCAGCAGGGGGATCCCCAGTTGTTGGGCTTGCTCCAGCTTAGAGCCGGGGTCAGAGCCCACCACTACGTAGTCGGTTTGGCGGCTGACGCTGGCGGTGACTTTGCCCCCCCGACTCTCAATCCAAGCCTTGGCCTGCTGGCGGGAGAGGGTGGGCAAGGTGCCGGTGATTACGAATTTTTTCCCGGCCAGGATCTGGGAGACGGCAGGGTTCTCCTGCTGAGGAAGAGCGGGGATCCCTAGCGCCTGCAACTCCTGCAACAGGCGACGATGGGCCGGCTTGGCAAACCAGGCCACCACCGCTTCGGCCACTTCCGCGCCTATCCCGTAGATCTGAGCAATGGTTTCTGCACTGGCCTGGGCCAGAAGCTCAGGGGTGGGAAAATGGCCGGCCAAAATCTGGGCGGTGACCACCCCCACATGGGGGATCCCCAGCCCGTAGAGCACTCGTTCCCAGGGCTGTTGACGAGAGCGCTGAATGGCTTGCACCAGCTTTTGGCTGGAGCGGGATCCCATCCCCTCCAAGCCCTGCAACTGCTCTGGGGTGAGGCGGTAGAGATCGGCTACGGTGCGCACTCCCAAGTTCTCCACCAATTGGGCTGCCCGCTTTTCCCCCAAGCCTTCGATATCCAAAGCATCGCGGCTGGCCCAGTGCTGCAATTGGCCGCGCAACTTAGCCGGGCACTCGGGGTTGGGGCAGCGGGTCACGGCTTCGCCGGGGGGACGAACCAAGGGGGTGTGGCATTCCGGGCACTGGCTGGGCAGGCTGTAGGGAACGGCATCGGCAGGGCGCAATTCTTTTAGGATCCCGACCACCTCCGGGATGATCTCCCCGGCTTTGCGCACGATGGCAGTATCGCCGATGTGCACGTCCAGCTCCCGCAGGCGATCGGCATTGTGCAGGCTGGCGCGGCTGACAAGGGTGCCGGCCAGAGGAACCGGCTCCAACTCTGCCACCGGGGTGACGGCGCCGGTGCGGCCCACGCTGGCCACGATGGCGCGGATGCGAGTGGGAACCTCTTGAGCTGGGTATTTGAGGGCAATGGCCCAGCGGGGAAATTTTTGCGTAAAGCCGGCCTCCTCCTGCAGCCGCAAGGAGTTCAATTTCACCACCACCCCGTCGCTGGCGTAGGGGAGCTGGGCACCCCGCCACCGCTCGTAAAACTGGATCACTTCCCCCAAGCCCCGACAGACCTGGGAGAGGGGGTTGACCGGAAATCCCAATTCCTTGAGCTGCTGCAGACACTGCCACTGGGTTTGCGGGGGATCCCCGGCGGGCCATCCTTCCGGCCAGTGGAGGGCGTAGGCGAAGAAGCTGAGCTTGCGGGCAGCCACAACGCGGCTATCCAACTGCCGCAAGGTGCCGGCAGCACAGTTGCGCGGGTTGGCAAAGGGGGGATCCCCAGCGGAACGACGCTCTTGGTTGATCCGTTCAAACTCGGCTAGGGCCAGATAGACTTCCCCCCGCACCTCCAAAACGGGAGGCGGATCTGCTGTCGCCAGCCGCAGGGGAATGGAACGAATGGCGCGCACGTTGGGGGTGATGTTCTCTCCGACCTGCCCGTCCCCCCGAGTAGCGCCCCGCTCCAAAAGACCCTCGATGTAGGTTAGGGCCAAGGCGGCGCCATCAATCTTCAGCTCACAGACATATTCCAGCTCTCCCTCTGTCCTGCTGTCGGGAACAGGGGCACGGCCCAAAACTCGCAGCAGGCGCTCTTGCCACTCCTCCAGTTCTTCTGGGTTGAAAGCGTTTTCCAAACTGTAGAGGGGGATGCGGTGGAAGACCGTGGGAAAATGCTCTGCAGGTTTTTCTCCCACCCGCTGAGTAGGGCTATCGGGGGTGACCAGTTCAGGGTAAGCCCGCTCCAGCTCTTGCAGCTCGCGGTAAAGGCGGTCGTAAACGCTGTCTTCCAGGATGGGAGCATCGTGGACATAGTAGGCAATGCTGGCCTTCTGCAGCAGGGTGCGCAGCTCGCGGGCGCGTTCTTCCAACTTGGGATCCATAACGCTTTGGGTGAGCAAGGTCTACCCCTAGGTTAGGGCTCCTGAGGAGCCAATAAGTAGGAGCCGATATTCTCCACGCTGGGAGAATGCAGCGAGGGAATGATCAAGATAGCCTGCTGGGAAAATAGCTGGGGGAGCTGGGCCAGAAGAGCCTGGTGACGACGGCGGAGGGCCTCTCCAAAGGGGGTAGAATCCTCTAACCACACTCGATTGAGAACGGCGTAGGGATGAGGGATCCCCAAAGCATCCAATTCCGCCAAAAGACGCTCGGTTTCTGCCAGAACCGCCTGCTCGGGGTTAAAGACGGGGATAAAGGTGACAAGCTGGGGATCCTGGAGCTGCTGCCGAAGCTGCCGCACCTGGGCCAAAAGCTCCCGCATCCGCTGCGCCCATTCCGACCTGCCCACCACATCCCGATATTTCAGCCACAGCTTCAGGGCCAAGCTTACCCAACCTTCCAGAGCCTGGGGCATCTGCAGAAACCGCAGGAGATGGCCTGTGGGAGCCGTGTCCAGCACCACCAGGTCGAACTGCCCGCTCGTCTCCTGTCGGAGAACACTCAACAGGGCCATCACCTCATCCAAGCCGGGTGGGGGCATCTGCAGCAGTTGCCGCCACGCCTGTGGGTCGTATTGGACTTCCACCCCTGCCGTCCCCTCCCCTGCCAAGATGGCCGCCACCTCCTCCAGATAATCCTGCCGGAATTGCTCCAGCACCGCCGCCGCATCGACCTCCTGCCCCAGCAGGTTGGGCAGCAGGGGAATGGGATCCTGACCCAGTTTCGTCTGAAACAGATCCCCCAACGAGTGGGCCGGATCGATGGAGACCAGCAAGAGCTGCTTGTCGGGATGGCGCTTGGCCAAGGTCCAAGCCAGGGCCCCGGCCACCGTCGTCTTGCCCACACCCCCTTTGCCCCCCACCAACACCAGTCGGATCCCTTGGGTCAAAAAATCCGGTAGGGACGGGATCCCCTTGAAGGAAGGGAAGAGGGTGGAGAAGAGAGACTTTCTCTTCTCTTGGCTCTCTGCTTTTTGCTCTGGGATCCCTTCCAACTCCAGCAGCACCTCTGGCAAGGGGCGAAGCTGCTGAACCAGCTCATCCAGGGCCGCTAACCCAATTGGCTCCTGCAGTTGATAGGGACAGATCCAGATAGGATATCCGGGCAGCTCCTCCTGTAGGGCTTTGAGCACACGCCGCTGTTCCTGTTGCCGCGCCAAGTAGAGAGGAGAGGGGAGAGCAGCGGGCAGCGAAGGTTGGCTGTTATTCTCTCTTGCAAGCAGCACCTGATTGACCAGAAGACCGCCGATGGGCACGCGGCGGTTTTGCAGTTGCTGACAAAAGCGGCGGGTTTCCGCCACGCTCAACTGCTCCGGGATCATCACCAGCCAAGCAGAGGTGCTCTCCGGAGTGGTCAAGCGGGCTTTGCCCCCCTCCAGTTCCCTCTGCAACTGGGCTAAAAATGCATCCGCCTCATCCGGTCGATAGGTGCCCGTCAGGGCTTGGGCGATTTCCCGGTGCTTGGCCTGAAAGGTGGCAAACACGGCCAGCAGATTATCCAAAAAGTCGGGCAGCTCCAACAGCCGCAGGGTGTGCCCGGTGGGGGCCGTGTCCAAGATAACGGTATCCACCTCCTCCCCAGCCAGCAGCCGGTTGACCTCCAGAATCGCCATCAGCTCATCCACCCCCGGCCAGGCTAAATCCCAGATTGGCAGCAGATCCTCTCGGCCAAACCAACTGCCCCGCTCGGCAATGAGCTCCAGGGCCGGCCCATAGGTTTGCCGAAAAGACCGCAGCAAAATCTCCGCTTGCAAAGCCCGCACCTGCAAATTGGGGCGATCCGGCAGGGGTTGGGCCACATCCGTAACCGAGATTTGCAGCACGTCCCCCAACGAGTGGGCGGGATCTGTGGACATCAGGAGCAGACGGCGCTGGGGATCCACCTGGGCCAGTTGGCGAGCCAGCGCGCAGGTCAAGGTTGTTTTGCCCACTCCTCCCTTGCCGCTGAACAGCAAGAGGCGTTGGGAAGCCAAGAGCAGAGGATGGCAGGAATGCTCCTCACTGTTAACGCGACTGAGTTGCAAAGGGATCCCCTCCCACATAGGTCGCCCCTATTTTGGCCTGGATCCCTCTTGGGGATGCTCTAGATCACTGCAAAGGTGCTCCGCACCGCTGACGGGATGGGAAGAGCTTGTACGGGAGCAGCTCACCGCAGTTTCTCCTCTCCCAGCCACACCCGGCGACGTCCTCTGTCCCACACCAGCAGCGCGTGGATCCCGATCCAAAGTCCTGTCCACAGCCAGTTGTGCAGCCAGATTTTGCCCAGAATGGGCAGGGTCAGGCCCTCCGTTCCCCCCAAAACCAGGCCGGCGGCCAAAATCAGCCCTTCAAAAGCCAGAAACCCCAAGATGAGCATGGCCGGGATCCAGAGATAGTTCAGCAGCAGTTGCCTTGGCCGAAGCGGCTTGGACTGAGAAAACAGAGGTCGGTAACCGCCAGCAAGAGCAATCCCCACCGTGCCGATCCCCAGCACCAACCCCCAGGCAAACGAATCGGGAGTGCGGGGATAGTTGTGCCAGGTGTAGCCAAAGATTTGGTTGGCCAGCCAAATCATCAAAGCACTAATGATTGCCCTTTGGCGGGTTAAAGTTGTGCCTGCAACAATACCAACAGTTACAAAAGGAAGGGTACATGTATAAGCAATATTGCTGAGACAGCCGACGGTGGTAAACAAGCTGGGCCAGAACCAGCCTTGGGCCAAATCTTGAGCAGCTTGTATCCAAAGTGGGGCTGAGATCAAGCGGCAAGATCTGGGGATAGGTTGAGCACTCGATTGCAGGCCAATCATGCTTTAATCTCCTGGAAAAAGGTGGTCTTTCAGAGGACAGCTATTAAGCAAATGCTCAAAAACAATTTGCCGAGCTACTTGGGGAGTAACCCGCTTGTACCAGGTGCGATCCCCAGAGTAAAAAACCACGGGCCCCTGTTGGCAAACTTCCAAGCAGCCTGAGGTGATAACCTGTACGTCTAGGTTGGCTTCTCGAAGAGCCAATTCCAGAGCTTCCACAACCGGTTGGTAGTTGCGGGAAGGATAACAACGGCTGGAACGACAGACGGCAAGGTAGGGACGTTTAAGAGGGTTATCCTCATAGGGGATCCGCTCTTTCCCCTGCACATAGATGGCGTGGATGCGCTCGTAAAGAGAAAGCTTTTGGTAATCTGCTTTGCCTTCCGGCAGGTAGTCTTCCTCTGGCCCCAAAAAGGGGCTGGGCAGAAAAATCTGCAGCAAAGGCTCTTCTGCTCCATTCCAGAATTGGATTCCCCACATGCGGGGCTGACCTTGGGGATTGAGGCGCCGGTAGAGAGCAGCACGGCTAACCAATCTTTTGCGGCGCAGCTCGGGTGGGGTCTTGCGATGGGGGCCGCCTTGGTGCTCCTCCAGGCACAAATGCAGGTGCCAAGTTTCGGTGGCAACGGTTAGATAGCCATCGTAGAGCACGCACAAAGCTGGAGGTTTCTTGAAAGCCAGCTCCAGCACCCCGCCTTCCGCCACATGGCCCACCTGGATCTCGGCCCAGTGCTCTTGAAACAGCTCGTAGAGCAACGGCCCCAAGCAGTCGATGTGGGCAGGGATCCCTTCATAAAGGGTTGTCCAACCCGTTAAAGAAACTTCCTGCCAAGCTTGATGGAGGGGGGTTATCCAGGGGGTAAAAGTGGCCATGAGAAAGCTCCTCAGTGCAGTGGTGGAATACGAGCAATCACCCCTTTTTTGAGAGGGCGCTCGGCCCAGGGTAGGATCCCATCTGGCTTGGTGAGGTAGAGCTCTGCTGTCTGCAGAATCAGCTCCACATCTTTTGGATCCAGATCTCCAAAAACATAGGTCATCTTTTGAGGTGCTGCCAACGCAACAACGCAAGCATGGCTGCAGGCGCTCATACAGGCAACTGGTTTTAGAGTTAGTTGGGGGTGGAGGGTTTGGGATTGCAGGGCAGACAGCAGCATTTCTCCCTTGCTAGTCCCTTCTTTTTGGCCGTTAACCCACTGAGATCCGCAGGTGATGCAAACCCAGAGATAATGACCGCTGGGTTGCTGAGCAGCGCTGCCAGCTTGAACTGGCAACTGGGAAGTTGATCGAGACATGGTGCTCCTTGATATAGTCATAGGTTTCTGTCCAAGCAAAGGGTGTGAGAAGAGGCAAAGACGATCTCAATGTCTTGGCCAAGGATTCAGCAGTGAGTTAGACAGCTAAAAGTCAGCCTCAAGTCGCTCTAAAATTGGCCCCTTAAATTAAGCCGAACGGTGCGACCCACTCCGGGGTAGCCGGGGAAAACCTCATATTGCTCATCCAGCAGGTTATCGACTCCCACCTCGAGAGCGAGATTTTCTGCTACTGGGATCCCTCCCCGCAGAGCCAGGTTGGTGTAGCCGGGCAGAGATTGGGTATTGGCGTTGTTGGTAAAGAAAGTGCCAATGTGATGCAGGAAAACTGAGGCATACCGATCCTCTGCATCGCGGTAGCTCAGGCCCAGGTTGAAGCTGTCTGCTCCCACGAAGGCTAGCTGTTTGCCAACCGCTTTGGGATCCAGCGCCGAGCGGATGATGGGATCGTTCAGGGTGTAGTTGGCAAAAAGAGTCCAGTTTTCCCCCAATCGCAAATCCAGGGCTGCTTCCAAGCCCGTGTATTCCACGAGCTCAATGTTTTCGTAGGTTCCCCTGCGCGGGCCAGTGCTGACAAAGGTAATGCCATCGCGGATGCGGTTATGGGCAAAGGTCAAGCGCAGTAGGCCAAAATCTCCCAAAGCCTGATCCAGGCCAATGTCAAAACTCTCTCCCCGCTCCGGGCGCAAATTGGGGTTGCCGTCGACTTCAAAAAAGCCCCGCAAACGAAAGAATAAGTTTGAGATCAAGGGGGTGCGAAAGCTGCCGGCATAATTGGCCCTCAGGGTGGTGCCTTCTGCCAAAACCCAGCGGATCCCTGCGGCAGGAGAGGTGGCCGAACCGTTGACCAGATTGCTCGAATCTTGGCGAACACCTAAGTTGAGATAAAAGTTGGGCTGTGGCTTGTAATCCAGGCGGGCAAAGAGGGCCCCTTGGTTCACGGTATTGTCGTAGTTGACATTGGTGGATCCCCTGGCAAAGGAGAAGGTGGTGTTGCGAGCTGAAATGGATCGGTAGTCTGCTCCTAGAGTAAGCTCCAGGTTTTCAGCAGCCTTCCAGGTGTATTGCAGTTGGGATCCCCACCCCGTTCGCAGGATCTCATCCCGGGATCCCTGGCTTTGTGGGGCGCTGAAGCGATAGTTGAGGTCGTCAAAAAATACCCTAGCTTGCAGGGATCCCTTCTCTTGATTCCACAGCCAACTGAGATCTAACAGCAGGTCGTTGGTGTTTTGCACTGCATCGGGGGAGGGAAACTCGGTGCTGCCAGGCACCTGAAACGCTTTGTTGAGATAAAGGGCATTTCCGGTTAGGACTTGGCCTTCTGCCAATTGCCAGGTGAGCTTGGCTTGTAGGTTGTGGTACTCCACCGCCGAGTTTTCCCGCCTGCCGGCTTTGCCCAAACGCCTAATTTCAAAGGGAAAGTCGTTGTTGCTCTGCAGACGGCGATAGCTGACCACCCAGCCCAGATCCTGCACCTGGCCGCGGTTTTGGATCCCTTGCTCGTTGAGGCCGTAGCTGCCGATAGCCGCTTCCAGCACGGTCTCGGATCCCGGCTTTGGATCCAGCGTCACGATGTTGATGACCCCGCCAACGGCATCGGAGCCGTATAAGGTGGAGCCCCCACCTGGAGAGATCTCAATACGCTCGACCACATCTGTAGTGATCTGAGACAGATCGAACCCGCCAAAAAAGCCCAGGTCGTTAATGGGGCGGCCATCCAAGAGCACCAACACCTGGGCCGTTCGTCCTCCCCGCATAAACTGGGAGCTAAGGGCTCCCAACTGGGTTCCCGCCGTGCCGTCGCTGAGGATCCCGGGCAGGTAGCGCAGGGCCTCCTGAACGGTTCTTGCCCCTTGCTCTCGAATTTGCTGGCGGGTAATGACGTAAACCGGGCGGGAAGAATCCCGCAGCAAGCCGGGGCGACGAAAAGGCGTGGTGACGGGTTGATTTAAAATCTCGGCGCTAACGCCGGTTTCCAAAACCTCTTGAGCTGAGGGCGGGGAAGCTGCCGGCTGCGCCCACGCTGGGATCCCCAAAACAAAGCCCCCCAGCGCCAGGCTGAGACCTAGAATGGGATTCATTTTCCTAAAGCTCCTGATTCCGTGCGACGCGGAAGAAATGCGAGCCAAAACCGCAGGCGGGCATCCTGACTGAGGGCATGGGTCTAGCCCAAGCCCATCACAGTTGCGGCACAGCGCCGGATTTGCACCGGACTTTCCCCTTTACATGCCCTGGCTGATCCCCAGGACAACCTGTCGGTACAGCTTTCTCTGCGATTGCTCCGAAAAAGCCGTGCTAGGCATCATACATCCCCTGCTCTGGAGTTCCTATCCTGCCAGGGGGGATGTCATCCCCAGGGGTGAACGGGATCCCAACGGCAATCCCAGGGCTTCGGATGGGCCACATCCCATTTAGGCCAGATTTCTTCACTGCTTTGTAAGCAGTTGAAGGATAGCCCGCTGCTACTCCAGATCGCGAGGCCCAGGGATCCCTTAGCCTTTTAGGGAACAGAGATACGCTGAGACTTCACAAGACCCACAGCTTTTGGGAAAGCAAGATGGGGACGCTGGCCTAGCCGTCATGGGCGGGATCCGTATGAATTAGTACCCAACCGGGTAGAAAAGAGGAGCTTTTTCGATTTCAGGCGGGGCTGTCGTCTGGTGGGCTGGATCCGGTTCAACATGGCTGGGAGAGGCAATCGGCACCTCGATCATCCGATCCGGTACCAGCGGCACCATTTCGGAGCGGTCGGCGATTTCCCGGAGAGAATTGGCAATGGATTCCTGAGTCAGCAGAAACTGTCGTTCGTTGCGCTGCATCTGCTGCCACACCTGGTAACGCTGGCTCCACCGGCTTTGGGTATGCACAGTCCAACTGTAAAGGCTCAACACTGAAACGCCGGAGAGGATAGCCATCCCTGTGGAGATTTGCTTCCACCAGGCTAGGTGTTCTGCCCAAGCAAGATGCTGGCTGCGAGGATGGGCTGATTTCAACTTCAAATTCAAAGGTTGGGTGCGGCTGGCCTGAACTGTACCGGAGAGGGGTCGGCTCAGAGCAGAAGACCGTCTGTGGCGACGAGGGTTTTTGGGACGATCAAGACCTGCGTTCAAAGGCTGGCTAACCATGGGGCTTAACCTCACACACACCAAGGGATCCGACGGTGCAGGACTGCCGGTTCCGCTTCACCCTAGTTCCCCGCGCCCCCCAACAGCAACCCCCTTCTCCCGATTCCCGGCCTCAGCAGGACAGCTGTCCGCTTCACGGTAGCCGATCTCTTGAGAGCGGGAGAACCAACCTAAACCTACATCTGACTGCTGCGGGCAGCCACTCGCAGTTTGGCAGAGCGGGCCCGTGGATTACGTTGCCGTTCCAGTTCGGAAGGGGACAAGGGCCTGGGGGTGAGCACCTGCCAACGGGGATCCCTGCGGAAGGCCCATTTCACCAAGCGATCTTCAAGGCTATGGAAGCTGATCACGGCCAACCTGCCGCCGGGTTTCAGCCAAGTGGGGGCTTGGGCCAGCAAGGTTTCTAAAGCCTCCAGTTCTCGGTTCACGGCAATGCGCAACGCCTGAAAGACGCGGGTGGCCGGGTGGATGCGGCCTCGCCGAGCTGCCGGAGGTACTGCCTGCCAAACCACCTGGGCCAACTGAGTGGTTGTGGCGAGGGGACGAGCCTGCTCGATGTGATGGGCAATGCGGCGGGCAAATCGCTCTTCGCCGTAACGGGTGAAAATCTCGATCAACTCTTCGACCGGGCGATGATTAACCCAATCGGCAGCGGTTTCCTGAGCGGCACTGGGATCCATGCGCATATCCAGCGGCCCCTCTCCGCGAAAGCTAAATCCCCGCTCAGGGCAGTCCAGTTGCGGCGAACTCACCCCCAAGTCGGCCACGATGCCATCGAAGGGAATCCCCTGCCCCTGCTCATCCCGAAAGCCATGCTGCTGCAGATCGAAATCGGCAAAATTGAGGTGCCACAGTTGGATGCGGCTGCCGGGGATCCCTTCTGCTGCAAAACGCGCTTGCGCCGCCTGCAGAGCCGCCGGATCCCGATCCAACCCCACCACTCGGGCAGCTCCCCCCCGCAGCAGCGCCAAGCTGTGCCCACCCCCTCCCAACGTCACATCCAGAAAAGTGCCGCCCCCCTGGGGTTGCAGGTAGGCCATCACCTCCTCGGTCAAAACGGAATCGTGTTGATACACCTTGCCAAGCACGGTCTGCGGGGGTTCTATTTCTGCTGCTACAAAGTTCAGTATCTGCAAAAAAAAGGCCGAGGCCAGGCCCCGACCGAGGAATCCATGTTGTTAAGGTGATCCTCTGGGAAAAGAGGGGTGGCCGTCAAAAGACAGGCTGTCTTGGGATCCCTGGTAAGATCTCTGGGGCATGAGTCCGGGCCTGAGTAAGATGAGACTGCTGCCGCTTTTGCCCAGTCTGCCATCAGAGTTGCTGTGTTGACTCACTCTTCTTCTACCGATATCCTCACTCTCTCGCCGGCCAAGGGCCTGCGCGGCCAAGTGAGCATCCCCGGCGACAAGTCCATTTCCCACCGCGCCCTGATGCTGGGATCCCTGGCCGAAGGAGAAACCACCATCCAAGGGCTGTTGCTGGGAGAGGATCCCCGCAGTACGGCAGCCTGCTTTCGGGCGCTGGGGGCAGATATTTCGGAGCTCAACAGCGAGTGTGTTCGCATTCGGGGAGTTGGCCTGGGCCAGCTGCAAGAACCGGCAGACGTGTTGGATGCAGGTAACTCCGGCACCACCTTGCGCCTGATGCTGGGGATCCTGGCTGGCCAGGCCGGGCGCTTTTTTGCCGTCACTGGCGATCGCTCCCTGCGCTCGCGGCCCATGGGACGGGTGGTAGAACCACTGCGGCAGATGGGGGCCAGCATTTGGGGACGGGCCGGTGGAACCTTGGCACCTTTGGCCGTACAAGGGGGATCCCTCAAGGGCATTCACTACCGCTCCCCGGTGGCTTCAGCGCAGGTAAAATCCTGCCTCTTGCTGGCGGGTCTGCTGGCGGAAGGCACCACCCAAGTCACCGAGCCGGCTCTCTCTCGGGATCACTCGGAACGGATGTTGCGGGCCTTCGGGGCCAACATTCAGGTGGATCCGGAAACAAAAACCGTGGCCGTGGTGGGAGGATCCCACCTGGTGGGCCAAAAAGTTCAGGTGCCGGGAGATATCAGCTCGGCAGCCTTTTGGCTGGTGGCCGCCTCCATTGTGCCCGAGAGCGAATTGCTGCTAAGGGATGTGGGCCTCAACCCCACCCGTACCGGTGCACTACGGGTGTTGCAGGAGATGGGGGCCGATATTCAAATTGAAAACTGCCGGGAAATGGCCGGCGAGCCCCTGGGAGATCTGCGGGTGCGTTCGGCCCGCTTGCGCGGCTGCACCATCGCCGGCGATCTCATCCCCACCCTGATCGACGAGATCCCGGTTTTGGCGGTGGCGGCGGCCTTTGCCGAAGGGATCACGGTGATTCGCGATGCCGCAGAGCTGCGGGTGAAAGAAAGCGACCGCCTGTCAGCCATGGCCCAAGAGTTGAGCCGCATGGGAGCCCAGGTCGCCGAATATCCCGATGGCCTGGAAATCAAAGGAGGGATCCCCCTTCATGGAGCTGAGGTCGATAGCCACGAGGATCACCGCATCGCCATGAGTCTGATGGTGGCAGCCCTGGGAGCGCAGGGATCCACCCTCCTCAGAGGAGCCGACTGTGCCCGCATCTCCTACCCCGACTTCATTCCCACCCTGCAACGATTGACAGCTTCTTCCCTCGAGTCTTGAGAGGATCTTGTGGGGAGCGAAGATCTATGGTCAATTCAGTTGATGATGAGACGGTATTAAAGTAAGATGGCATGAAGGCAGACTCAGGAGAAAGCTCCATGGGCTACAGCTTAGACCTGAGAGAAAGAGTCGTAGGGTATGTCCAGGAAGGGGGCAGCCCCACCACAGCCGCACAGATTTACAAAGTCAGTCGCGCAACGGTTTATCGCTGGCTGAATCGAGAGGATCTTAGGCCGACAAAAGTCAAGACCCGGAAACGCAAGATAGACTTGGCCGCCCTGCAGCAAGATGTGGACCAGTACCCAGAAGCTCGACTGAAGGAGAGAGCCCAGAGGTTCGGCGTCCAACCCAGTGCTATTTACTATGCTCTCAGGAAGCTGCAAATAACACGAAAAAAAAGAGTTAGGGTATCGAGAGCGGGATCGAGAAGAGAGAATTCAGCACTCCAGGGTCTTGAGGGGATGGGTTCAGAAGTACGGGAGTGAGAGCCTGGTTCCGTTGGTGAAGGGATAAGACCTACGGCCCGCTTTCGCGAACAGAGCTGTTGCACTGGCCAGTGTCTTGTTGCTATTTGAATTGACCACATCCCCATCTCTAACTTTGTCGCCCTTGTTCTTGTGTCAACCCATCCCAGCCCGCCCGGCCCTATCGCTATTGAACATCTCTGCTTCCGGGTTCCTCCCGGTGGGGTAGCAGCCTTTCTTCAGCAAGACGAGCAGGTTTGGGGATCCGCCCTGCGCCGGCATCCGGGTTTTCTGGGCAAAGAAGTTTGGCTGGATCAGCAGGATCCCGAACTTGTCCACCTCATCCTCCGCTGGGCCAGCCGCGCTGATTGGAAAGCCTTTTCCCCCGAGCAAGTGGAGGCATTGGATCGGCAAATGCGGCCTTTTTATGTGCGCTTGGAACAGGCCAAAGAGTACCAGCTCTGGCAGCCCGGCCCTTCTGCAGGGACAGGAAAGCAGGATTAAGGGATCCCTTCGCTCTCAAAACCTACCTCGGAGCGCACCGAGTCGGCCCTGGAGGATCCTGCCACCCGCTCCTGCTCCACCAGCTCCCGCAAACTGGGCATGGTCACGGCCAAAGCTCCTTCTCGCCGCTGCAGCCCCGCTTCAAAACTCTCAGGGGTGACAATGCCGCCGGAAATGAGCATCTTAAAAGCATCTTCCACCGGCATGAACACTTCCACCACCTGGTCTTCCGGCACAATGGCGTACCAGCCCGTCGTTGGATTGGGGGTGGTGGGCACAAACAGGCCAAGGGAGCGCTGCGGCCCATCGGGCCGAATGGGAGTTTGAATGGTGCCCGTCACAAAGGCCAGCGCCCAAGCTCCTGGTCGGGGATATTCCACCAGCACCACCCGCCGAAAGCGCTGATTGTTGGGGGCAAACAAAACACTGACCAATTGCTTCAAGGTCTTGTACACCAGACCCGCCACCGGAATCGCATGGAGCAACTGTTCGCTGAGATTGAGCAGCCACTGGCCGACAATGTTGCGGGCCATGAAGCCAATCAACAGGATGAGCACAATCGGCGTCAACAGGCCCACCGCCAGATCAATGAGGTTGATCAAGATCGGGTGCAAACCCTGGATGGGATTGAACTGCTTCGGAATGCTGGTCAGAAAGCCAATGCTCCAGGTGGCCACCTCCACCGTCAGCCAAATGGTAGTTGCCAGAGGGATCACCACCAGCAACCCCGCCACGAAGTAGTTCTTCAGATGCTGTTTCCATTGAGAAACCATGGTGAGGTCGTTCCGTCGAGTCAACCGAGTGGATGCATCGAACCCTTGCAAGTGAAGCTTGCAGATGGCAATCATGATACCTGCCTTCTGCATTGCCCTCATGGGGGGCAGCCGCAACTTGCTCGAAAAAGAAACCGGGCTGCCAAAAAGCGCAGAGCCCCAAACTTTCACGAGGCCGATAATGCTATCTTAGGTCGATATAAAATTTTGTAAAGGCAGGGATCCCGTTCCGAGGCGTTGTGGTCAAGCCCCTGGATGGTTTGTGTTTCTGCCGGGTGTTGCGTGGGAGGCCCTATGTCAGAGTCGGATTGGCTAGAGCATACCTGTCAGGTGGAGGTGCCTGTTCCCATCGAGCAGGTATGGGATTTGTGGGCCAACCTCACCCTCATGCCCCGTTGGATGAAGTGGATCCGCTCGGTGGAATTGCTGGATCAGGAGCTGTCCCGGTGGACACTGGATACCCGCGGCCTCACCTTCAGTTGGATCTCCCGCACCCACACGGTGGTGAAACACCAACACATCGGCTGGAGTTCGGTGGAGGGGCTGCCCAATCGGGGCGCGCTGCGCTTTTACGACCGCAAAGGCAGTACCATTGTGAAGCTGTCGGTGGCCTACAAGCTCCCGGGGATCCTCGGCAAAATCTTGGATGGCCTGTTTGTGGGCAAAGTGGTGGAGAGCACCATCCAGGCAGATCTGGAGCGCTTCAAAGCCTATGCCCTAGAGCAGGCGGGGCCAACCGCCGACAATGCCTCGGCCAGCTAGTCTCCGTTCGTCAGGCCCAAGTGTTTTGCTGAACTCCCCCTTCCTTGCCAACCCTCACTGCTGCAAAGGTCTTCTTCATGCCCGATCCCTCTCCTGAGCCTGTCATTGCCCTCTCTCGTCAGCCGGTGGACAACCGCAACATTCGCTTCTCTCTGGAGCGGGGCGAGCTGGATCTGGATCAACTTCTCCTGCTGTTGAACCGCAATGCCTTTTGGGCGCAGAATCGCCGGCGGCAGGAGATGGAGCGGGCCGTTGCTCACAGCCATCCGGTGGTCAGCGCCTGGGATGGGGAGCGCCTGATTGGCTTTGGCCGCGCCACTTCCGATGGGGTTTACCGGGCCGTCCTCTGGGATATCGTGGTCGATCACGATTACCGACGTCAGGGCATTGGCCGCAAGTTGGTGGAAACCCTGATCAGCCATCCCCACCTGCAGTCGGTGGAGCGCATCTACCTGTTCACAACCCATCAGCGCGGCTTTTACGAGCGGATCGGCTTTGTGGAAAACCCCAGCACCACCTTGGTCTTGCACGGGCGCCCTCTGGAGTTTTTAGTCCCGGCTGCCGAGCAGAAGCAGGCTTGACCGACAGGGATCCTGGGTGAGTGTATCTTGAACAACAGTGGGTTGGCTCTGCCTTGGGAGGAGGACGCGCTAGCCTGAAAAGCAAAAAGGGTGAGAGGGTGTACTCATGGCCAATCGCCTCGCCACAAGTTCCAGCCTTTATTTGCGCAAGCACGCCGAGAACCCGGTGGACTGGTGGCCTTGGATCCCAGAAGCTCTGGAGAAAGCCCGGGCCGAGGATAGGCCGATTTTCCTATCCATCGGCTATTCCAGTTGCCACTGGTGTACGGTCATGGAGGGCGAGGCCTTCTCCAACCCTGAAATTGCCGCCTTTTTGAATGCCCATTTTTTGCCCATCAAGGTGGATCGCGAGGAGCGGCCCGATCTCGACAGCATCTACATGCAGGCGTTGCAGCTTATGAGCGGGCAGGGGGGGTGGCCCCTCAATGTTTTCCTCACGCCCGATGACCTGGTGCCCTTTTACGCCGGCACCTATTTTCCTGTAGAGCCCCGCTTTGGCCGCCCGGGGTTTCTGGCCTTGCTGCAGCGCATCCTGCAGTTTTACCGGCAGGAAAAGGAAAAAATAGAGGAGATGAAAGGCCAGATTTTGACGGCTCTGACCACCCTCAGCGACTTAGTGCCGGAAGACCACATTCCCGCCGACCTGCTGCGCTCTGGGATCCCTAAGATCCAGCCTTTGCTCGCCAATGCCGGGGCGGTGCAGCAATTTCCCATGATGCCCTACGCTCAGTTGGTATTGCGTTCGGCCCGCTTCGACCCACCAGAAGGGATCCCCGGCTCGCAGAGCGCTCTGGAACGGGCCAAAGAGCGAGGCATGGCCTTGGTGCTGGGAGGGATCTTCGACCATGTGGCCGGAGGATTTCACCGCTACACCGTGGATCCCACCTGGACGGTGCCCCACTTTGAAAAGATGCTCTACGACAACGGGCAGATCCTAGAGTTTCTCTCCGATCTGTGGGCGCACGGTATCCAAGATCCGGCCATTGAGCGGGCGGTGCGGCTGACGGTGGAGTGGGTGGCGCGGGAGATGACCGCCCCTGCCGGGTATTTCTACGCCGCTCAAGATGCCGACAGCTTTGCCCGGGCAGAGGATCGAGAGCCAGAGGAGGGAGAGTTCTACGTCTGGCGCTGGCAGGAGCTGCAGGATCTCTTGGGGGAAGAAACCTTCCGCGCCTTGCAGCAGGCGTTTGACCTGTCTCCGGGGGGCAATTTCCCCGATCGGCCCGGCTGCATCGTCTTGCAGCGCCAACAGGGAGGAGCGTTGCCGCCAGAAGTTGAAGCCGCCTTGACCACCCATCTTTTTCAGGCACGCTATGGCTCTGCGGATCGACGAGTTCCCTTCCCTCCGGCAGTGGATGCCCAGTCGGCCCGTCTGCAATCCTGGCCGGGGCGGATCCCACCTGTCACCGACACCAAGATGATCGTCTCTTGGAACGCCTTGATGATCTCCGGCCTGGCGCGGGCCTATCAAGTGTTCGGCAACGCAGACTATCTGCAATTCGCTCTGCGGGCAGCCCAATTCATCCTCAGCCAGCAGCGCCACCCTGAGACCGGATCCCTGTTGCGCCTGAACTACGATGGCACAGCTCAGGTGCCCGCCAAATCGGAAGATTACGCCCTGCTGATCAAGGCCCTGTTGGACTTGCAGCAAGCCTGCCTGCCCCTGGTGGGGGATCCCACCCCTCAAGACTGGTTGCAGGCTGCCCTCCAGCTCCAGCAGGAGATGGATGCGCAACTGTGGGATCCGGCCAGGGGGGGATACTTTGTCAGCGATGCCCAGAGTGCCCCTGAGCTGTTGGTGCGAGAGAAGGAGTTCCAGGACAACGCTACCCCTGCAGCCAATGGGGTGGCCATTGCCAACCTGGTGCGCCTTGCCGCCCTCACTGGAGATCTGGACTACCTGGAGCGGGCAGAGCAGGCCTTGAAAACCTTTGCCCACATCATGAGCACCCAGCCGCGCACCTGCCCCAGCCTTTTTGCCGGACTGGATTGGTATAGCAATTGGGTGAAAGTCACCCTGGAGGCCGATTCCATTCCCGCCTTTCAGCAACGATCTTGGCCCACCACTGTCTTTGCTCTCCCCACCGAAGCCGAACCTCTGCCGGAAGGAGCTTTAGGGCTGGTGTGCTGGGGCAACAAATGCCTGGCCCCTGCCAGTTCTCTCGAGCAAATCCAGTCCCAAATCACCAAAGGCCAAAACCGGGCTTACTGACCTTTGCCCAACTTTTGCTCAGGGCAGCAGGGATCCCTTTGCCAAGGTTACGGCTGGGACTCCGCAGGCTTTTCCACCCCAAAAAACTCAATGCGGTAACTTTGGATGCGGGTGCCCGTTTGTTGCTCCACTTGGGCCAGCAGTTCAGGCGGCAGCTCCACGTCCACATCCAAGATGCGGTTGCTATCCAGACAGTTCACGTGGCTGTGGGGATGGGTGCGGTTGCCGTAGCGGCGCCCATCGGCACGATCCAAGCACTCGACAATGTTGTGGCTGGCCAAAGCTTCCAGGTTTTGATAAACGGACGTGTGGCCAATCGGTTTGCCCTGCTGATTTAGGCGATCGTAAATCTCGCGGGCGGAGAGGTGCTCGCCACACTGCCACAGCAGCTCCAGGATATAACGGCGCTGTCGGCTCAAACGCAGATTGCACTCCCGGCACCGTTCCAAAGCAGCTTCCAAAGAATCCAAGGGGCGAGGCATGGAAAACCTCAAGTCATACCGAGTCTGAGATAGGTAGTTGCTCATCTCTACCAAGGTAGCATTTGTGCGTCAACAGTTGTTCAAAAAACACCCCGAACTCTACAAGAGCTGCCGCGCATAGCCATCTTCGAGCCGAGTCCAGGCCGTGCGCAGATGGAAGAGCCCAACATCAGCCTTTTGATTTTCTACAATACCGCTGGAGTGTTGGGGGCAAAGATCATGCAGCGGCGCAAGGTAATTCTGGGTTTGTTGGGGTTGGCCAGCAGCAGTGGATTGGCAGGAGCCTATTGGGCCAGTCGGCAGCAGCCCTCTCATCTAGCCCCAGGGATGGGATCCCCTAGAGCCGCTCTCCCCTCTCCTACCCCCCAGCCCACCCCCACCGTCGTCCCCCATCCAGATGCCCCCCATGGCCTCTACATCCCCCCCCGCCGAGATCTGCGCCTCTTGGTCATCAGTGACATGAACGGCATCTACGGCTCGGTGGAATACGACCCAGAGGTGGATCGGGGCATCGGCCTCATCCCCTATCTTCAGCCGGATATTGTTTTGGGAGGAGGAGATATGGTGGCCGGTCAGGATCCCCGCCTGTCGGAGGAGCGCATTCGCGCCATGTGGGCAGCCTTCGACCGGCATGTGGCTGGCCCAATCCGTGCGGCCAAACTTCCCTACGGCTTTACCTTGGGCAATCACGATGCTTCCTGTGCCCGCACCACGCGGGGCGGCTTTCTCTTTCAAAAAGAACGGGATCTGGCCCGCGAGTTTTGGAACGATCCGGCCCACGACCCAGGTTTGAACTTTGTGGATCGGGGGGACTTTCCCTTCTACTACACCTTTGAAAAAGACGATGTGTTTTACCTAGTCTGGGATGCCACCTGCAATTACATCCCGCCCGAACAAATGGCCTGGGCGGAAGCGGCTCTGGCCAGCGAACGGGCTCAGAAGGCCAAGTTGCGCATTGTCATCGGCCATCTGCCCCTCTACGCCATCACTGTCGGGCGCGACGATCCGGGAGAAGTGCTGCTGGAGGCGGATGCCAAACGGGCTCTGCTGGAGAAGTACCGCGTCCACACCTACATCAGCGGCCACGACCACGGCTACTACCCTGGCCACAAAGGGCAACTGCAACTGCTTCACTGCGGCATTCTCGGCTCTGGCCCTCGTCCCCTCTTGGGCAGCCCTCTGCCCCCCCGCAAGACCCTCACCCTTATCGACGTAGATTTCGAGAGCCCAGATGTTACCTATTACACCACTTATCACATGCGGGATCTGAGCGTGATCGACCAAGCAGAGCTGCCCCGTTTCATCACCGGGCACAATGGCTTGGTGCTGCGCCGCGACGTCAATTGGGACAACCTCACCCCCCAAGAAATCGCCACCTGCCAAGCTCGTATTGGATCCCTGTGTCGGGATTAACGTCTCCGTCTTGGCAAAAGATTGATGAGCCGTTTGTAGATGCTGATACATTCACGCTGAACTCTCCTGAACATGGTTCAGGAAAGAAGCAATCGCATCCTGCCTATCTCTGAGCAGGAAGGCGGTATCCCGCAAAGCCCTGAGGAATACCCCCCGAGCGCTTTCCCCCTTCACTTCCCGGCAACCGTTGCGGTGGACTCAAGGATCAGGGGGAAACTTGGTCTACTATATCCCTCTCAATGACTTTTGCCAAACCGCCTAAAGCTCAGTAAATTCAGCAAAGTTCAGGGTTTTGGGGGTTAGAGGCATGCTCTCGCGAGGGTTCTGCACACTTCGCGAGCAGCCCAGGCTTTTCAACAGATGATTCAAAGCAGCTTTTTCCAGCAACACCAGCCATAGCCGGTGCAACTGTGTCTCTCGCATAACGGATCCCGGTGATTGATTCCAGCGAAACTGTAGAGAGCTTGTGAAGGCAGCAACAAGAAACGTTAAAGAGAACACAAAGTTGGCAACGGAATGTTGGCAGTGTTATCTTCAAGCGCGGTTGACCTACCGTCGCTGAGCCGGTTGACTGTTGCGCCTTTTCCCTGCCGTCCAACTGATCGACAACTGGAGCGCAAAACTCCTGCTACCCTGGTTGAATGATGGTTTCGTTCCTGGTTGAGGTAGAGGGGAATTTGACAGATGAGCAGGTGCGGGAGGGATTCCACGCTCTCTCCGACCCGATTCGCCTGCGTGTGCTGCAACTGCTGCAGGGGCGTGAGTTGTGCGTTTGTGATCTCTGCGAGGAGCTGAAGGTGAGCCAATCCAAGCTCTCGTTTCACCTAAAAACCCTGCGGGATGCGAAATTGGTCAATGCTCGCCAGCAGGGGCGCTGGATTTACTACAGCCTCAACCCACCCGGTTTTCAGCTCCTGCAGCATTTTTTGGATAGATTGGGGCAAGCTGGCCCTGTCAAGGCCGCAGTTCCCTGTGTGGAAGACCTCTAAGGCGCGCAGGGATCCCAAAATGTCCCTAGAAAAACTGTCGGATCCCGCCCTTGTACATTCCGAAGACGGGCTTGCTGCAACACAAGAAATTACAGATGTGAATGGTGTTCCCTGCTGGCAACCCCAGGGATCCCGGCGGGTCAACTCGGAGAAAATGAGGATCCCATCTCCTAAAATCCATCAAAGTTCCCTGACACCGGCTCCCCTGTTGCTTAGTTAGGATTGATACAAGAGAGGTGGGAACAACATGATACGTGAACAGCGAGAAGAGTTGGAACGCATCCACCGAGCACACCTGTGGAATCGTCTCAAAGAGCGGGTGAAACGCGCCCAGTTGAATCCATCTCTGCTGGCTTTGCTGGCACGAGAGGCTTTTGAGTTGGGCTTCCCCCTTCCCTCTTTATCTGACCAACCCCAGGTCAATTCCCCTGCTGAGCAGCCCCAAGATGGAAGTCATCATCGCCGCATTTGGTGAGCCCACCCTCTCGTCTGGCCGAGAAAGCGGGCAGCCACGATCATAGGAGAATTTCTCTCCAGAGACTCTCAAAGCAGCTAGTCTAGGCAATGATTTTGAATAAATCAGAGCCCATGATGAACACCGCCGAAGCCCTTCAGATTCTCAACCTTCCGCCGGACGCAACCGAGCGGCAGATCCGGGGGCGACTGTTTCAGGAATACCAAACCCTCAGTACTGCCCTCGCAGAACTGGAGGACGAGCGACAAAGACCCTTGCTAGAGGCGCAACTGGCGCGGCTGAATGAGGCGCGGGATGTATTGCTCAGCGGGGGATCCCAGGCTGAGAAGGGTTTGTCTTGGGTCAGCCCAGAGGACTTGCCCCCCCAGGTGATTGTGCTGCTTTACCAAGCCAATGGGCAGGAGGGAATCTGCACGCGCCAGGTTGGGGGTCAAGATATCGTCATTGCTTTCGAGAGCTCGTTTGCGGCAAGAAAATATGCGCAGCGGTTGGCTCAACAGGGACTGCCCAAGCCCGTGGCAGAACGCTTTGACACGCAGGAGATCGTCGATTTTTGCCGCAGCGGAGGGTATGGGTTGATGGTGGTTCCGGCCAGCGAAACCCTGGAGCCTCTACAAGAAAGTACGGAAGCTGCCCGTGATTGGCAGGGCAGGTCTTGATGCCGTTCGGCCTCGATCCACTTGCGTTAAGGGTGCCCTCGATGATGAATGTGGAACCGATCTCCGCGGACGAGTTTCGCCAGCTCATGGCCGCCGATCTGGACGCTTGCTGCGAGGCCTTTGATCTGCGGGCAGAGTACCTGCGTTTGCAGCAACAGCGGCTACGCTCCTGGGGCATGCTGGCCTTTGGTTGGGTGGCAATAGCCTTGGTCATCTTCTTGGGGATGCGGGATCCCGGCTCTTGGGTGCCCTATGCCGCAGCTACCGGGATCCTGCTGCTGCTCGTGCTGGGGATCCTGAGAGCCAACTTGCGCTTGGGAAAAAGCCTGCATCGCATCCGGCAGCGTTGGCAGGAAGCCCATCTGCTCAACAGCACCCCCGAGGTGATGAAGTTTGCCACCGATCTGGCCCGCAAAGTAAAAGACTACAACCACTGGGTCAACGAGCTCCAACAATCCCTGCAGGGGGGGCAGCATTGGCGGGATTTTCGGCAACTCAGTGAGGCTGAGCAAAAGTACATCCAGTCGCTGTTTTTGCAGGTGCGGGCCCAACTGGTGATGGCCCTACAGGTGTGCCGAGCTTTGATCGAGGATCCACAAGCCTCTGTGGCTCAGTATCTCAACCAAATGGTTGCCCGGGATCAGCAACTGCTGGAGCAGTTTACCGCCAAAAACTTGACTGGCAACCGCTACGCAACCCTGGCTCGTGAGCTGTCCGGCCTGGAGGCAGATCTACAAGCTCAGCTCAGAACCTTGGGCTCTCGATGATACCCTGTTGGAGGTGTCCAGCAGCGTATTCATGGGCAGTAGAGGCACTCGAAAATTGTACGGCCTGTTGCTTGCCGGCGGGCTGGGCTTGCTGGGATGCGGGGATCCGAATGTACCCCTGACCCAACCCCCTCCCGATGCTTTTCGGGTCAGCACCCCACGGCCACCGCGCCTGGATCTCTATCCCACCCCATCACCCACGCCAACTCCTACGCCGACACCACCCCCCAGCTTGCTGGAGCTCACAGCCCGTTGGTTGGGGATCCCTTGGCCGCCCCAAGAGACCAGCCTGGTGAGATTGAGCGCCCGTTTCCTGGAGATCCCCCTACCTCCCAAGCCGCGCCGCTCCGCCAGCCCCTCACCTCAGCCTTCCCCCAGTTCGGAAAGAGAAGAGAGAAAGCAGCAAGGCCGCGAAACCTAGTCCGCACCGCTGGCCTCTGGGGATTTAGGCGCCTACGGTCGCCGGCTCCGTTTCTCGAACGCGCAGCTTTTCACAGGGGATGGTGTCTGCCAGAATGGAGCTGGCCATCATGCCCGTGTGAATCTCTAGCTTGGCTCCAGGCACCGCTTCAAAGAGCAGCCGCTGGCCTGGAAAGACCACCCGCTCAAAGTACCAGTTTTCGATATTCGTGATGCGAACCACCTGAATAGAGCTGGTCGCATTGATGTAGCTACAGGTTATTCGCTCTGCTCGTTTTTTATCGGGGATTGCATCGAGTGTTTGCATAATTCAGATTACCAGACCACGTTGCTCAGCCTACCATCTACCCTAACACCGTCTGGGGATCACTGCGGTAGTCTGCGATACGGCGATCCCAACTGGCAGAAATCAATCCTGGAAAAACATAGTCATTCATAGTCATTCCAAACTAGATTGAAACACTTCCCAAGCGTTCCGCGCCGCTTACAGAGGGAGTCATCCTTCACCCCCAGCCCCTCTCCTTTGGGAGAGGAGAGTTAGGAAGCAATGCCACGGAAAGGTCTCATTCCTGTTTAAAATGACTGTAACTTCTGTATCTTACCTTACCGTTTCGATGTCCAGAAGGGTTCTGCAATTCAAGGCAGATTTGAGGTAGGATTTCTCCCCAAGTTGGGGTAATTTCTCATAGAAAATCTCCACAGAGTAGTAGTCAGGATTACATTTTTCCGTTCCCTTGGAGTTTGGGGATCAGGGCTCTTGGATCCTCGATCCCGTCGTCGGCTGCGGCGAGGATTGGCCGGGATCCCAGTTCAGGCCCTCCACCCGCAGCTCCAGAGCCCCCGACTGGCGCACCGGATTGTACTGCAGGCTAAAGCCATAGGTGCGGCGGTCGTAGCCCAGGCGATAGACGACATCCACCTGCTGGCCCGACTGCAAATCTACCGTTGTCTTTGCCCCTACCCGCAGCGGGCCGTACAGTTGTTGCAAAAAGCCCAGGACGAGCTGTTCCCGCGTGGTGATGCGGTCGAACAAAAATGGCGAGGCTCCGGCCAAAAAACCGTTGGAGTAGGTCACCCTCAGGTTGGTGTAGTCGAAGGTATCGGCCACAAAAGCCCCAATCACCGCATCAATGCCAATACTGCCGGCAGTATAGCTCTGGGCTCGGCCATTGGAGTAAAAAGACTGGCTGCTGCTCACACCGGTGCTGAGCCAGATCCCTTGCTCGATGGGCAGAGCGGAAAAGCGGGGTGGGGGATCCGCCGCCGTCTTGGGAGGGCTCCAGAGGGGAAAGGAGCGATTCAAGGTTGCCCCCAGTTGCAGGCGGGAGAGCTGAATGCGGTCGGTGGTGTTGGCTAAGGCCAACTCCGGATCCGTGTCGATTTCATCCGGCTGCCCCAAGGCATCAATGTAGTCGACGGCTATGCGGTAGCTGAGATCCAAGCCGGTATTCCCTAGGCGCAGGGTGGGTGAGCGGTAGCTGGCACCGAGGCGGTTTTCCACAATTTGAAACCCCAGGCGACCGCTGAAGAAGCGTTCCCGATAGGCGTAGGTGTAGGCGACTTCTCCACCATCGCCGGTGGTGATGCGGTGTTCGACCTGGGCTCGCAAGCGCTGAGCAAACTCCTGGAAGACGATCCCCCGCAGCTCGGCAAACAGCGAGGTTTGAGCGTTGGCTTCCGGTTGCCGCCAACGAAAATCGGCCCGCAGCCCGATCCCATCCAAAAGGCCCTGCTCACTGCCCCAAAGACGTTGTGGATACAGTTGCGGGGAGAGCACCAAGCTCACGTTGGGATCCCGCAGCAGCTCGAAGTTGGGTTGCAGGATCAGGCCCCGTCGCAATTCTTCTCGGTCGAAATCGTCGTAGAAGATGCTGACCGGAGGCTGACGGTTCAACGAGTCGAAGCGCAGCCGAATGGGCAGGGGCAGAAACAAGACCTGGTCGAAAACCAATTGCCCCGCCTCGGCAATCAGCAGGCTGGAACCATCTGCCTGAAGAGTGGAGGTCACCCGTGGGCTGCGAATCTCCAACTCCGGCGGATCCAGCGGGTCGTTGGTCAGCCGCACCTGTTCTCCTTCCCAGGTGGTGGCATCGAAGCGGATGCGAACGGCACGAAAGCGCACCAGCCGCTGCGGAGAGAGGGCGGCTGCCGGGGATCCACTGGCCTGCAACTGGCCAATATCCACCTGCCCGAAGGCCTCTTCCAAAAATCCCCGCTCTTGCTCAAAGTCGTATTCTAGGCGGGATCCCTGAATGCGCTGCCGATCCAGTTGAATAGAAACATTGCCCTCGGCCACAGCCCGCCGCTGTCGCAGCTCAATGCGCAGGCGATCCGCCCGCAACACAGAGCGACCCAGCCGCATCTCCACATTGCCTTCCGCCTGGAAAACTTCCGCCCGTTGGTCGAAGGTTTGCCGATCAGAACGCAGCCGTAACGTTCGGTCGGCAAGGGCGCCGAGGTCGGTCGTACTTATGGGCTGGGCGACCCCCTTCTTCTGGGACTCCACCTGAGCCGCAGCAGGGCCGGCAACTGCCAACCCCAGCACCCCCAAGCAGAGCCAGAGCAACCGCAACCCTCTCATAATCACCCGGCGCAAAACTTCAACACAGATCCCCTACGGCTTCCCCAGCCCGCTAGCTTGTGGCCAACTGGGAAAGGTTGAGGACTCGGTTGAGCTTGCCGCTGCGGTAGCCCTCCAAATCGAGACTGACATAGAGATAGCCGAAGGATTGCAGGGCCTTGACCAGCGCTTCCAGATTGGTTTTCTGCACAAACTCCACGATCTGATCCGGAGGAAGTTCGATGCGGGCGGTGTCCTTCTCCGAGCGTACCCTGACCTGCCGCCAACCCAAGCTGCGCAAGTAGCGCTCCGCCGCTCCCACCCGACGCAGCTTCTCAGGGGTGATTGCCTCCCCGTAGGGAAAGCGAGAGCTGAGGCAGGGTTGGGCCGGTTTATCCCACCAAGACAGCCCCAGGTGGCGAGACAATTGCCGCACCTCCAGCTTGCTCATCCCCACCTCCGCCAAAGGGGAACGCACGCCGCGCTCCCGAGCTGCCTGTGTCCCCGGTCGGTAATCGGCCAGATCGTCGGCATTGAGACCATCCACCACATGGTTATATCCCTGGGCTTGGGCCAACAGGCGCAAGGTATCGTGCAAGTGACTTTTGCAGAAGTAACACCGGTTAACAGGGTTGGCGGCGTAGCTCGGATCCTCCAGCTCGTGGGTTTCGACGATCTGATGGCGGATCCCGATTTGCCGAGCCTGCTGAATTGCTTCTTCCAAATCTTCGGGCAGCAGCGAAGGAGAAGCAGCGGTGACAGCCAGGGCCCGCTCCCCCAACTGATCCCAGGCCAACTTGGCCACCAAGCTGCTGTCAACTCCCCCCGAGTAGGCCACCAAGACCTGCTCCATCTCGGCGAAGATCTGGACAAGCTGCTGGAACTTGTGCTGCAGGACGGGATCCCACTCCAGCAGGAGGTTGGCCGTTGTTCCTCCCTCTCCCGGGGGGAGAAGGTCGAGACGAGAAGCGGTTGGGCCTTGGGCTGTGCTCATGAAGACAGAAGATGCCAAGCGTTTGGATAACCAGGCAAGGATGCCATCTCGCTATTGCCGGCAGGAGAAAAGCCGGTTGCTATCAGGGGCAGGGATCCCCCCTCTTTCTATTCTTTCCCAGAGATCCCCGACTTTCCAACGCTTCTCCCCAGCATGGGATGCGGGATCCCTCAAGGAAAAGTAGACAATTGGGCAATCTATCCGTAGTCCGCTGACCTGCTGTCGCGATGGTGCTATGCCTCCGGCACCCTACCGGGAACCGCACCGCTTCGCGATACGCTGAATAAGATGGGTTGCAGTGGCCCCTTATAATTTTTTCTGGGTTCTCTGCCGCAATTGACCTCACAGCTTTTTCCGGCGACACTTGCTACAGCCAATGCAGAGATATCTACTTGGTTATAGGGATCCCACCTATCTTGCAGAACTTCATGAAACTTAGAAAAAGCGGTACCCCTCTCCTAGCGCACCATGGCTTTGCAACTTGAACCCGCCAGCCCGCCAGAAGTGGCCGTTTATCAGCCCTATTACGCCGTTGCCCGCCGACAGTACCTAGCCCTCGCGGTGGGCCTCTACAAAAAAGCCAGCCTGGAAGGGCAGAGGGCCATCGAGGGGGAAGAGCCTGTCCGCTTCTTGGCCAGTTGGCATACGTCCCCGTTGCCTTCGGATCTGACGGTGGTTCAGGTGATCTTTGCTCAGGATGCAGATCTCACCTATCAGCTCTCCATCGCCAACTACGAGTTTGTGGATTATCTGATTGATGTCGTCTCTTTGGTGCAGCGCGGACAACAGCCGGATTTCTCCACCGCCTTTTACAAGAAACTGATGCGATATGAAGATTGATCTGGGTTGCTCAGCCACCATCACTCTCTACGACACCACACTGCGGGATGGGGCCCAGCGAGAGGGTCTATCGCTGTCGGTGCAAGACAAGTTACAGATTGCCAAGCTGCTGGATCGGCTGGGGATCCCGTTTATTGAAGGGGGCTGGCCAGGAGCCAATCCCAAGGATGTGCAGTTTTTCTGGCAGATGCGGGAAGAGCCCCTAGAGCAAGCCGAGCTGGTGGCTTTTTGTTCTACCCGCAAGCCGGGGCGGCGGGCGGCAGACGATCCCATGCTGCAGGCCATTTTGGCGGCGGGCACCCGCTATATAACCGTCTTCGGCAAGTCTTGGGATCTCCACGTCACCGAGGGCCTGGGCACCACGCTGCAGGAAAACCTGGCCATGATCCGCGACACCATTGCCTATCTGCGATCCCAGGGGCGGCGGGTCATCTACGATGCCGAGCACTGGTTCGACGCCTACCGCCACAACCCCGACTATGCCCTGCAAACCCTAGCGGCAGCGGCGGCGGCGGGGGCGGAGTGGCTGGTTCTCTGCGATACCAACGGCGGATCCCTGCCCCATGAGATCGCCCAGATTACCGCAGCCGTCTTGGCAGAATCCCATCACCTGCGGCATTTGCCTCTGGGCATTCACACCCACAACGACTCCGGCACTGCTGTGGCCAATGCCCTGGCGGCGGTGCAGGCAGGGGCGCGCATGGTGCAGGGCACCATCAACGGCTATGGGGAACGCTGCGGCAATGCCGACCTGTGCAGCGTCATTCCCAACTTGCAACTGAAGCTGGGCTATCGCTGTCTGCCGCAAGAGAAGCTGAAGCACCTGACGGAGATCTCCCGCTCCATCAGCGAGGTGGTCAATTTGGCCCCGGATGACCATGCTCCGTTTGTGGGCCTATCGGCCTTTGCCCACAAGGGCGGGATCCACGTCAGCGCCGTTCAGAAAAACCCCCTCACCTACGAGCACATCGCCCCCGAGCAAGTGGGCAACTGTCGCCGCATCGTGGTCTCAGAACAGGCGGGGCTGAGCAACATTCTCCACAAAATGGCCGGATTCGGGATCCGGCTGGACAAGTCGGATCCACAGGCGCGCTTGATTTTGGAGCGGCTGAAAACTTTGGAGCTGCAGGGCTATCAGTTTGAGGCTGCTGAGGCCAGCTTTGAGCTGTTGGTGCGGGGCTTGCTGGGACAACGCTCCCATCCTTTTGAGGTGCTCAGCTTCAACGTGACGACCACCACCCGCTCCGATTGGAACAGCAAAGACCGGGATCCCAGTGGCGAGGCAACGGATGTGCAATCGTTGGCAGCGGTGAAAATCGCGGTGCAGGGGCAGACTCGGGTGACGGCGGCGGAAGGCAATGGGCCGGTGGCCGCTCTGGATGGGGCGTTGCGCAAGGCGCTGCTGGAGTTCTATCCCCAACTGGAGGCGATTCACCTGTCTGATTACAAGGTGCGCATTTTGGATGGGCGAGCCGGCACCTCGGCCAAAACGCGCGTGCTGGTGGAGTTTAGCGACGGTCACCGCCGTTGGACAACGGTGGGGGTTTCCACCAACATCATCGAGGCCTCCTGTCGGGCTTTGGTGGAGGGCTTTGAGTATAGCCTGCTGCCGCCCAGCTCTCCTTTGCCGGCTGCGGCAGAGCACCGTTCTTCTCCGCTGGCTGCAAAAACGGCCTCCCCTTGAAGAAAAACCTTCAACTGGCTTTACCCTGGCAGCGCCCCTCTACCCCAGCAAGCTAAACCGTAACCACGACAGCTATGCGAATCATCGGCCTGACAGGCGGAGTGGGCACGGGCAAATCCACGGTCGCCCGCATCTTGGAGCAGCACGGGATCCCGGTGGCCGATGCCGATCAAATGGCCCGCCAGGCTTTGGCATTGGGATCCCCTATTCGAGACAGGGTGCTGGAACGCTATGGAAAGGCCATCCAAACGCCCTCTGGAGATCTGGATCGCCGGCAGTTGGGCCAGATCGTGTTTGCAGATGCCGCTGAGCGGGCTTGGCTAGAGGCCCAAATCCACCCTTTCGTTAGAGCTCAACTGCAAGATTTTCTGTCCGCGTTGGCGGAGCAGAGCTCTAAAGTCCATGGGGTGCCGCTTGAGGAAGAGCCTGCCTCCCAAAAGCGTAGCGGGGTAGGATTTTCTTCTGGGCAGGGATCCCAAACCGTTTGTCTGATGATCCCGTTGCTGTTTGAAGCCCACCTGCAGGGGTGGGTGAATGAAATTTGGGTGGTGACTTGCACTCCAGAGCAGCAGCGGCAACGCCTTGCTCGCCGGGATCTTCTTACACCGGCAGAAATCGAAGCTCGCATCGCCAGCCAGTGGCCTTTGGCGGAAAAAGTGCGCCGTGCCGATGTGGTGCTGGACAACTCCGGATCCCTGGCTGAGCTGGAAGCCCAGGTGAAGCAAGCTTTGGCGTCGGCGGGCCAGAGGCCATTTGCCTCACCCCCGCGGGCCGGATACAGTGACGGATAGGGTCTGGTGGGACGGATCCCTTGGTATCCATGTACGGATGGGTTGAGGGAGAAACGATGCAGGAAGCAGGTTGCATCGGCAAGACGGAGTTTGCTCAAGCTCTGGCCGCGCGGGAGCGGGAAATCCAGCTTTTGCGAGAGCGCAATCGCATCTTGCAGGGCCAGATAGACCTTCTGGAGCTGCGCCAAGAAAAGCAACACCGGCAAATTCGCAGCTATGAGGCGGAGATCGAGCAGCTTTACCAAGAGAAGCAGTTGCTGGAGCAGATGATCCAGGAGTTGCCGGAGCTCTACCGGCGCAAGCTGCAGGCCCGCCTTCAGCCCATTCGCGAGCGCATCGCCGCCATCCAGGCAGAGAATCGCCAGCTCAGGAAGGAGGTGTATCAGCTCAGCTACCGCGTGCAGCACATGGATCAGCTTGACTCGCCCGGCTGGAGAGTGCAACTGCCCCAGCTTCCCTCTCTGCGTCGCCGGGATCCCAAGTCCTCAGCGGAGCGGAGCACAAAAGCTCTGCCGGTCTCCCCCTCTGGTGTCCAGCCCTGCTCTTGATGGGCAGGGAGGGATCCCGCCATCGAGAAGCCAGAATAGGAGAGCCCCGGTGGGATCGCGTCAGCAGAGCAGAGCTCTTGCGCGGTTCCGGTTGGGGCGCTGCTTGCTTGGAGATCCCGGAAATGGCCACCGCTGGCAACTATGAACCCCTGCATTTAAAATACCGCCCGCAGCGCTTTGCCGATGTGGTCGGCCAAGGAGCGGTGGTGCAAACGCTGGCCAATGCCATCCGGCTGGGGCGGGTGGCGCCTGCCTATTTGTTCTGCGGGCCGCGGGGCACGGGAAAAACCTCCAGCGCCCGCATCTTGGCCAAGTCTTTGAATTGTGAACAGGGGCCGACGCCGGATCCCTGCCAGGCGTGCAGCCAATGCCGCGCCATTACTGCGGGAGCCTCCCTGGATGTTCTCGAGATTGACGCGGCCAGCAACACCGGCGTAGACAACATCCGCGAGCTGATCGAGCGGGCCCAGTTTGCCCCGGTGAACAGCCGCTACAAAGTCTATGTCATCGACGAGTGCCACATGCTCAGCAATGCGGCCTTCAACGCCTTGCTGAAAACTCTTGAAGAGCCGCCCCCCCGCGTGGTATTTGTCCTGGCCACCACTGACCCGCAGCGGGTTTTGCCCACCATTGTTTCCCGCTGTCAGCGGTTTGACTTCCGCCGCATCCCCCTCGACGACATGGTGGCCCACCTGGGCAAGATCGCCGCCCAAGAAGGGATCCCTATCACGCCGGAGGCGCTGCAACTGGTGGCCCAACTTTCCCAAGGGGGCCTGAGGGACGCCGAACGCCTGCTGGACCAGCTCAGCCTCTTGGAAGGATCCATCACCCCGGAGGCGGTTTGGGACTTGGTGGGCGGGATCCCGGAACAGCAGCTTTTGGCTCTGATGGATGCGCTGCTGGCTCAGGATGTGCAGGCGGTACTCGGCCAAACTCGGCAACTGTTGGAGCGGGGCAAAGAGCCCTTGGTCGTGTTGCAGAACCTGGTGGCCTTCTATCGGGATCTGCTGCTGGTCAAGACGGCCCCCCGGCAACGGGAGTTGGTGGCTGTAACGGATTCCACCTGGGAAGCTCTGCAGCAACGGGCCCCTCGCTACTCGGTGGAGATGCTGCTGGCAGCCCAGAGCCATCTGCGCCAGTGTGAGCCGCAAATTCGCCAAAGCGGACAGCCCCAACTGTGGTTGGAAATTGCCCTGGTGGATCTGCTGGGCCAGCTTCGCCCAAGCATGGTGGCCGAGGATAAAGAACCGTTCGCGTCAGCAGGACAGAGTCCTTCCCCAGCCCTTGACCTATCTCCTGCACCCCAGATGACTCCCCCGGAGGGGACAGAGTCTCTCCCCACCACCCCTCCAGCCCCTGCAGCGGCTGCAACTGTCTCTCCACTCCCTGTTGATGAGCCAGATAAGCCAACTGTTGGCCCAGCAATTGCCAAGTCTGTTGCGCCAGCATCCCCTGCTGGGAGCCAGAAGGCAGATCGCGCTACTCGGACGGAGTCCTCGGAGCAGCCCAGAGAACCGGCAAGGGACGCCGCCACAGTCAAGCTGCTGCGCCCCCACTGGGACGAGTTCCTCAAGCGCCTCTCTCCCCTCACCAAGGCTCTGATGGGATCCGGCCACCTGTACCAAGAGACTCCTGAGGCAATTACCCTCGCCTTTCCCAGCAAGGGTTTGGTGGAAAAAGTGCGCAGCAAAGAAGCCGAACTGCGGTCGGTGCTCCACAACCTGCTCCAGCGTCCTGTGCAGCTCAACTTGATTGTGCAGCGCTCCAGCGGGCCGCATGTTTCCATTCGCGTCAGTGGGACGGAGTCCTCGGCATTGCCCAGCCGAGAAACAGACCTGCCCCCCGCCCCCGTGGCCCCGGATCCTGTCACCACGCCGGGGTTGCAGAGCGATAGCACCAACAGTCGTGCTTCCTCAAGGGAGCCCAGAGCAGAACCGCAGAGCCACGGCCTTGCCCGGCGACAGCAACATTCCCCTTCTGACTCCAGCCCACCTTCGCCAGAGCCTGAGCGGGACAATCCTATGGGTGGCCCCAAGGTGGCCGGCTTGGCAACCCAAGGACTTTCTCCCGCCGGTGCGAACAAAGTGCTCCGCACCGCTGTCGCGACCGATTCTCCAAGTCGTGCAGAGCGCCGCGACACCCTGCACGGTGGGCAGTCCTTCGATCTAACCCAGGAGCTGGCGGAGATTGCCCGCCGTTTTGCCGACCACTTCAACGGCAGCTTGGTGGATTTGGAAGGGGTGTTGGAGTCTGACGTGACGGGAGCCACGGAAGAGCTCTCCTCAATAGAGGCTATAGAAGCCGAGGGATCCCCTGACCTGCTCTCCGGTGAGACCTACGGCTCGCCAACAGGAGCAGAGCCGTCCGCGTCAGCGGGGCGGAGTCCTCATCCCGTAGACTTTCCCAATGCAGTAAGGAATCCGTCCTACCGGCGTGAGCAGTCTTCTCAGCTTGCCGTTCGCCTCAGCGGGACGGAGTCCTTGGAGGAGGAGGTGCCTTTTTAAGCGCTATCTAGCGCTATCTTATTGATAAAGCCAGCCTCATCTTGCCGACGATGACCTTCCCCATCTCTCCCTTAATTCGCTGCGCTGTGCAGGCTCTGTACTGGGGACTGGTTCTGCCCCTACCCATCCTGCTGGCTCGGCAACAGGCAACACCTCTTGAGCTGGGATCCCTTTGGATTGCTCTGCTGCTGGGATGGGGGGTAGTCCTGGGATCCCTGAGCCAGCAGATTCAGTTGGACGAAGAGGGCATGCAGGCCACCTACCCCAGTTGGGTGCCGCCTTTTGTGCGGCAGGAGTGGCAGATCCGGTGGGCCGATATCGAGCGCATTGAGCCCCGCTCCACCAGCCAGGGTGGTATGGTGTATTACCTGGTCAGCCGAGGGGGGGATCGCGTACTTTTGCCGATGCGGGTGACCAGGTTCAAGCAGCTGTTGGCTGAGATTCGACGGCACGCTCAACTGGAGATTGGCGGGCTGCGCCCCTACGTTCAGCCTTGGATGTACGGGCTCCTAGGATGTTTTGCTCTGCTTCTGTTGCTCTGGGATGGGATGGTCGCCATCTGGGTCTGGGCAAGTCCGGTGGGAACCTAGCGCAACCACAGACGGTTCCGGGTCTGGCTGTCCAGGCAGGGATTCTGTCTTCTGAGGGCCAACGGCAATCCAGCTCCCTTCCGGGCCAGGCTCTATGTCGGAAAAGCGGATGGGGTTGGCGGAAAGGACTCCGTCCTGCTAGCGCGAACAGTTGAACTATCCCACCCTCGCCAGAACTTGCCCATGTCTGGGATCCCGATTGCCCCCTTTGAGGCTACGCCTGCTTCGCGACCAGGCTCTGCCCCTTCTCTGGAGAGGTTGAGTCTTGAGCAGGTCAACCTCTCCGCCTCTTCGCTGGCCTTGCTGGACCATTGCCCCCGCCTGTTTCGCTATGTGTACCTGGAGCGGTTGATCTGGCCCGCTGCCAGTGTTTTTGAGCACGAGCTGGAGCAGAGGCGCGGACGGCAGTTTCACCGTTTGGTGGAGTGGCACAGCCGCGGGCGGCAGGTGGAGCCGCGTTTGTCCGGCCTGGATGAAGGGGTGCAGCAGTGGTGGCAGGTGTTCTTGGCCAGCTCCCATGCCCATCCCCAGGGACGGGTGTTGGCGGAGTTGCCCCTGTGGCAACGGATTGAGGGCTTTAAGTTGATAGCCCGTTTGGATCGGCTGGTGATTATCCCCGGATCCCTGCACATCCTGGACTGGAAAACTGAGCGTCAACGTCCTCGCGATGAACAGTTGGCCCAAGACTGGCAGGTGCGCCTTTACCCTCTGCTGCTCTGCGAGGTGGCCCAGCAGCTGCCCCTGGAAGGCCCTTTTGAGCCGGAGCAGGTGCAACTGACCTTTTGGTATGTGCAACATCCGCAGCAGCCCTTCCACCGGTATTACAGCGCCGCCGCCTATGAGCAAGACCTGGCCCACCTAAGAGCCACTCTGAACCACCTGCGGCAACTGGAGGCGCAAGACTTTCCCATGACCCCCCACACTGAGCGCTGCAACAGTTGTCTGTTTCGCTCCCGCTGCCATGGGCTGCTACCGGAAGGGATCCCTTCCCAAGACCTCACAGATTGGGTTTGGCCCATGCAAGAGCCTGCGCCGCCTGAGGATCCCATCCCTGATACCTATTGAGGGCCGGGGCAGGAGCTGTTTTGGCAGCAACCCATGCATACCCTATTATGGGGCCGTTCGCGATAGCGAGACGGAGTCCTTTGTTCCCAACGTTTCCCATCTGGAAAGGCTACGGCCAGGGATCCCCGTTTGCAGGGCTGAGCGTGGAACTGGTGCCCCTGGTGTGGAGAATAACTGCAATTTTCTCGGAGACTTGCATACTGGGTTAGATGGTTTTATCAGCGCTGTCAACTGTGATCGCGAGTGTCATCTCCAGTACTTCCACCGTCCGGGATCCCGACTGGGATGTGGAAGTAACCGGCCTCCACAAGCGTTTTGGCGATTTTGTGGCCCTCAATGGCATTGAGCTGAACATTCGGCGGGGGGAGTTTTTCGGCCTGCTGGGCCCTTCCGGCTGCGGCAAGACCACCCTGCTGCGCATCCTGGCCGGCCTGGAGATGGCCGATGCTGGGGAAGTGGTGATTCGAGGTCGCCCGGTAGGCCACCTGCCCGCCCACAAGCGCAACGTCAACACGGTGTTTCAGAGCTATGCCCTTTTCCCTTTTATGACGGTGGAGGACAACATCGCCTTCGGCCTGCGCATGCGGGGTGTGCGGGGAGAAGCTCTGCGCAAGCGGGTAGCGGCTGCTATGGAATTGGTGGAGATTGCAGCTCTGGCCAAGCGGAAGCCCCATGAGCTGTCGGGGGGACAGCAGCAGCGGGTGGCCTTGGCTCGGGCTTTGGTGAACGAGCCGGAAGTGCTCTTGTTGGATGAGCCGCTGTCGGCGTTGGATGCCAAGTTGCGCAAGCAGCTTCAGGTGCAGTTGTGCGAGTTGCAGCGCCGCCTGGGCATGACCTTTATTTTCGTTACCCACGACCAAGAAGAGGCTTTGGTGACCAGCGACCGGGTGGCGGTGATGCGGGCGGGGCGCATTGAGCAAGTGGGCCCTATCGATGAGGTGTATGAGCGCCCGGCGACGGCCTTCGTAGCCGATTTTTTAGGGGCCAGCAACCTGATCGAGGGGATCGCCTGTGGGACGGACTGTGTGGATACGCCCTTGGGAAAGCTGAAGGTCTTGGGGATCCCGGCCAGCTCGGAACCGGTGCAATTGGCTATTCGCCCGGAAAAGATCCAGCTCTCTCGCAGCGGCTGGGATCTGCTGCCCAACCAGGTGCCGGTGCGGGTGGAAAACCTCATCTACACTGGGGCTGAGAACCAATACCTGTTGCGGACAAACCAAGGTCAGCAGCTCAAGGCCACGGCCCTCAACACCGATATTGAGGATGCAGGGTTTGAGATCGGCGCAGCGCTGGTGGCCCACCTACCCCCGAAAAGCCTAATCCGTTTGCGACCGGATCCCCGTCAGGAGGAGACTGGATGTTGAAGCTGCCATCTCCTGTGGGCAAGTGGATCCCTGGCCAAGCCCAGGTGCGATTTGGGGAGCTGCTCACCCCTTGGCAGGAGTTGGGGCGCAGCCTAATTTTTGCTGGGCCAGGGGTGCTGTGGGTGATGTTTTTTCTGGTGCTGCCGGGGCTGTTGCTGTTGGTGTGCAGCTTTCTCAGCCGCGGGGAGTTTGGCCAGATTCAACTGCCCCTGACCCTGGAGAACTATCTGCGCATTCTCGGCTTTGGCCCCTTGGGATGGACGCCCATCTACTGGCAGATCTTGGGCCGCAGCCTGCTGGTGGCGGGGGTGACCACCTTTTTTTGCGTGCTGCTGGCCTACCCATTGGCTTTCTTCATTGCCGCCCACCCACCCCGACAACGGGATCTGTTGCTCACCTTGGTGGTGGTGCCCTTTTGGACGAACCTGGTGATCCGCACATATGCCTGGATGGTGGTGCTGGCCCCGGAAGGGTGGCCGGCTCGCTTGGCGGCCTGGCTGGGCTGGATCCCACCGCAAACGGCTCTGTATCCCAGTTGGCTGGCGGTTTATCTGGGCATGGTCTACACGTTTTTGCCCTACATGGTCTTGCCCCTGTACACGGCGGTGGAGCGCATCGATTGGCGGCTGGCGGAAGCGGCACGGGATCTCTATGCCAAGGGTTGGCAGGTCTTTTGGTGGGTGCTTCTGCCCCAGACCTTGCCTGGACTGGCGGCGGGCCTCATTCTGGTGGGGATCCCGGCTTTCGGCATGTTCGTAGTGCCGGATCTGTTGGGGGGCAGCAAAACGCTGTTGATCGGGAATGTGATTCAGTTGCAGTTTGGCTCCAGCCTGGACTATCCTTTCGGGGCGGCCCTCAGCTTTTTGGTTACCGGCCTCACCCTGGGGTTGATCTACGCCTACAGCCGCTACGCCGGCACCCGCAGCCTAGAAAATCTGGTTTGAGGAGCTGCTGTGGGCTTTAAGCAGAGCCGCCAATTGCTTGCGCATCAGGATCCCGGGCTTATCGGTGAGCATGTGCTGTTCGGCGCTGAGGGTGAGGGGCACGTCGGGATCCGTGGTCTCCAAAATGGCTTTGTCTTCCAGGGTCACGGCCCGGTCAAAGCGGATAACCTCGGCGGCTGGGGTATCGGCCTCGGTGTCGTTGCGCAAACAAAACTGCACCACCTGGGAGGCTCGGTCGTTGATGGGGGTGGGGATGTTGACGATGACATGGCTGCGGCCATTGGGGTAGCGGATGTGAAGGTGGTTGGTGAAGGGCAAATGCCAGGTTGAAGTGGTGGTGCGCTCGGTTTTGGCGGCAGCAATGCCCAGGTTTTTTTGTTGCAGCTCTGGGTTGGCTACACCGAGCACTGTGCGGGTGCGGATCCCGTAGTCCAGCTCCTCGACCTCGAAGTGGCTGGGTACCAAGTCTTCCATACTGCCAAAGGTGTTCTGGTGTACAAAGCTGATGTGGGCGGCATCGAACTCGTTCTCGCAGATGCGCAAGCTGGCACATTCCCAGCGTTCGTAGAACTCGTGGATGAGCCGGTAACTGGGATCCTCGGCTTCTGGGATGACCGGGATCCCCCGTAGAGGCTGGGGATGCAAGCACACCCAAGCATAGCCATAGCGGGCCTGGCAGAGATAGGCGGGAATGCGGTAGCTCTCCGGGATGCGGGCCTGATCCGGCAGTTGCGGCACCTTGACACAGGCTCCCGTGCCATCAAACTCCCAGCCATGGTAGGGGCAGCGGATATGGTCATCACAGACGATTCCCTTGGACAATTGCGCCGACCGATGACAGCAGCGATCTGCGGCTGCCTGGGGCTGTCCGGCTTTGTCCAGCCAAAGGACGATCCTCTCTCCCAGCAGCTCGAAAGGTTGCGGGGATCCCTGCTCCAATCGGCTGAGGGGCATCACCGGGTACCAAAAGCGCCGAAAGACAGGATGCTGGGTCACCAACATGGCAAAACCATCTGTGTCGTGTGGCCGGATTCTGTATAGCAAATTCGTGAATTCGGTTCCGTAGCCCGCGCCACAATCTCTATTTGGGGATCTTGCAGATCTGGGCAAACTCATTCCCAGGGGAGCTCAACTCATGGGGAAACCCTAGAACCTCTGGTACGGTAAAGATACTGATCTTGCGTTTGAGTTTCCAGAAGGATCCCTTGACCTCAACTTTGCCTTCTCAGACCTTCTTGCAGGCTCTGCACACCCCTTCCCCTGCTTGGGATGCCATCGTCATCGGTGCTGGGATCGGGGGATTGGTCGCGGCCAGCCAGTTGGCTGCCAAAGGATACCGTGTGCTGGTGCTGGAAAAATACCTCATTCCAGGGGGCAGCGCCGGCTATTTTGAGCGTCCGGATCCCTTAGGCAACGGGATCTACCGCTTTGACGTGGGCGCTTCCATGATCTTTGGATTGGGCACCCAAGGCACCACTAACTTGCTGACACGGGCTTTGGCAGCGGTGGGCCAGTCCATAGACTCTATCCCCGATCCGGTGCAGATTGCCTACCACCTGCCCAAGGGGCTGAATCCCCGAGTACACCGGGATTACGGGCAGTTTTTGCAGGAGCTATCCGGCTACTTTCCCCAGGAAGCCGCCGGCATTCGCCGGTTCTACGATAGCCTGTGGCCCATCTTCAACAGCCTCAACGCCATGGAGCTGCTCTCGTTGGAGGAGTGGGGCTATCTATTTCGTTCTTTTGTGAGCAATCCCCTCGGCTGCCTGACCTTGGCGCGCTATTTGCCGGTGAATGTGGGCCAGGTGGCGCGGCGCTGTCTGCGGGATCCGGATTTGCTGCGCTTTGTGGACATGGAGTGCTACTGCTGGTCGGTGGTGCCGGCGGATCGCACGCCCCTGATCAACGCCGGGATGGTGTTTTGTGACCGACACTACGGCGGTATTAACTATCCCAAAGGGGGGGTGGGGCAGATCGCCCAAAAGTTGGCCCAGGGGCTAGAGGCCCATGGCGGGCAGATCCGCTACAAAGCACCCGTGCGGCGGATCCTGGAAGAAAGAGGTCGGGCGGTGGGCGTAGAACTGGCCAGCGGGGAAAAGCTCTTTGCCCGCACAATCATCTCCAATGCCACCCGCTGGGACACCTTTGAGCGTCTATGGCCGGGATCCCTACCCACGGCAGAGCGGCAGTGGCAAAAACGCTACCAACAATCCCCCAGCTTCTTGAGCTTGCACCTGGGGGTGCGGGCCGAGGCCCTGTCCGGCGAACGCTATTGTCACCACATTCTCCTGGAAGACTGGGATCAGATGGAGGTTGAGCAGGGCACCCTTTTCGTCTCCGTCCCCACCCTGTTGGATCCCGACCTGGCTCCCCCGGGCCGCCACATTGTTCATGCCTTTACCCCCAGTTGGATATCCACCTGGCAAGGGTTAAGCCCAAGCCAGTACCAGACCCAGAAACAGCAAGCCGCCGACCGGCTTATCCGCCGCCTGGAGGCCCTTTGGCCCCAACTGGGATCCCACATTGAGCTCAGAGAGATAGGCACCCCCCGCACCCACCGCCGCTTCTTGAGCCGCAGCAACGGCACCTATGGGCCCATTCCCAGCCGGGATCCCTGGGGCTTGCTGGGCATGCCTTTCAATCGCACCGCCATCCCCAACCTATACTGCGTGGGGGATAGCACATTCCCCGGCCAAGGGCTCAATGCCGTTGCCTTCTCCGGCTTTGCCTGCGCCCACCGGGTGGCAGCGGATTTGAGTTAGGTTGCCCTTCTCCTCGCTTACCGGTTTGGAAAAGCGAGTTACAAGTCCTCGAAATGCCGACATAGACATCCAAACATCAACAACTCAGAAGCAACACAACGGGGGCATTCCCAATAGCAGTGAAACTGTTGTTCCGTTGATCCCCAACTCCCCTCTTCCTCTGGGAAAAGGGCTAATGGTGGAGCTTGGGGGATGTTTGTATCCACTTGAAATGACTATACTGGGCAGAGAAATCTGGGGAATTTCTAGCCACTTTGTAGCGGATGTCGGACTTGACACCTACAGACAAACTTCTGGCCGGGATCCGAGCTCAGCAGGCAGGAGATCTGCGGCAAGCAGAGGCCATTTACTCCGAAATCTTGGCGGATTTTCCTGAGCATGCAGATGCCCTTCACCTGTTGGGAACGGTAGCTCAAGCCAGAGGAGACTCGGAATTGGCAGCGGCTCTCATTGCAGAAGCCATTGAGCAACATCCCGAAGTGGCTCTGTATCACCACAATTTGGGTGTCGTCTATGAGTCTTTGGGTCAACTGGAGGAAGCGCTATCCTGTTATCAGCAAAGCCTGAAACTGAATCCACACGCTGCTGGATCTGCCTTTCAAGCTGGAAAAATCTTAGTTAACCTGCGACGTAGCGAAGAAGCCATTGCCCTACTCAATCCTCTACTGGAAAACTCGGATGAACAGACAGGGATCCCTTTGGCGCAGGTGCATCTGAATCTGGCCATCGCCTGTCGAGATCAAGGAGAACACGCTGTTGCGTTGGATCACCTGGAGAAAGCAATGGCTTTGGATCCCCAGTTAGAACAGGCTCGTTGGTTTTATCATCTGTATCTGCCAGCAGTCTATCGGAGCGAGGAAGAACTCAACTCCTTTCGTGCTCGCTTTATCGAGCATCTGGATTGTCTTATTGAGGAAACTCCCCTAGAAACGGAGGAGCAACGTCGCAGAGCGCTGTGGGCGTCAGGACTGGGAACCAATCACTACCTACAGTACCAAGGCTACAACGACCTGGATTTGCAGAAAAAATATGCCCAGTTTGTTCAACGCATAGTCAACGCCTGTTATCCCGATTGGAGATATCTTCCTTGCCAATCCCAACCAGGGGATCCCCTCCGAGTTGGGTTTGCCTCAGCTTCCATGCGAGCTTGCTCTTACAGCCGCTTATCTCTGGGTTGGGTTAAGTACCTAAATGCTAATTGGATTGATGGACAGGCTAACTCTAAGCAGAAGTTTCAAGTTTTCGCTTATCACTTGGATCCCAGAACCGATTTCATGACAGACCGGTATCGTCAATATGCCGATGTGTTTAGGCACATTCCCAGCAGCCTCGAGGATGCAGCCCAACAAATCCTACAGGATCAGTTGGATATTTTGGTGTATTTGGAGATCGGCCTTTCGCCTCTCATTCTGCAACTGGCTTCCCTGCGACTGGCACCGATACAGTGCTCCACTTGGGCTCATCCTGTAACTTCTGGGCTTTCTACGATTGACTATTTCCTTTCCAGCGATTTAATGGAGCCGGAGAATGCTCAGGAACACTACAGTGAAACCTTGATCCGGCTACCTCATTTGGGCACTTGCTTCGAAAAGCCGGTTTTGCCTCAGCAAAAGCGCTATCGTGAGGATTTCGGCCTGCGTGAAGATGCAGTGGTTTACCTAGCTTGTCAATACTTGGGTAAATATCTGCCCCAATATGACTATCTTTTTGCCGCTATTGCTCAGCGAGTGCCCAACGCTCAATTTGTTTTTTTGGCTCTACCCAATGCTGCTATTGCCCGACAATTTCGGGAACGGCTCACCCGGGCTTTTTCTTTGTATGGCCTCAATGTAGAAGACCACTGCCTGATCCTGCCCGGATTGGATTATCAAGACTACTTGGATCTCAACCGCTGTGCCGATCTTATGTTAGATTCCTATGGCTGGTCAGGTGGGATCACCACCCTAGAAGCCGTTGCGATTGGGTTACCTGTAATCACTTGCCCTGGAAAGCTGATGCGGGGGCGGCATACCTATGCCATTCTCAAAAGAATGGAGCTGGACAGCTTAATTGCCTCGGATCTTAAAAGCTACGAGGATTTGGCCGTAAAACTGGGATCCGATTCTGAGTTTCGCTACCACATGGCTGAGGAGGTTCGGCAGCGATGCCACCTACTCTTCGAAGATCGAGAATGTGTGGCAGCCCTGGCCCATTTCTTCCTCACCAAGAAGCCCGACGCTGGTCGTGATTAGCCCACCGCGAAAAAGGGTTTTGCTCTGGATCCCTTCCTGAGGACAAGATGGGCTCAATGGTTCCACTACACTCTGGAAGCTCCTTTCTCGATGCCAGCAGTGAAACAGCTCCCCCAGGCCGGTGCAAGCCTAAACGTGGGAAAATCCTGTCAGTGATCTGCATTTTGCTGAGAATTGCTCAGAGTATCGTAATCTAGAGGAACATTGACATCCGGTGTCCGGAGGAGTGCTTATGCCAGGGCCAGCATCGAATGCTTCTAGAACTCCGCAGGGATCCCTGCAGAGGGTTTTCTTGGGCCTTTTGGCCTCGGCTGCGGTTTTGGCAGGCTGTGGAGGAAGTGGAGGGAGTACAATACCGCCTCTGGTGAACGTCTGCGAACAAGCCTTCAGTCCAGGCCTTTTTGCATCGATTGGTCTGCGCCGACAGGGGGATAGGCGCAGTGGAACCTTGGGGCCAAATAGCGACTTGGAGATCTACTTCGATGAGAGGGACAATGTCATAAATGCCCGGGAAGTTCCACCTCCCCCTGGCACGTTTACCTTTTATGTCGATGGATTCCTTTACTTTCCTTCTGCAGCCAATGTTACAGGAGTTACTATCCGCCTAACTAGTCCAGTCTTCGACCCTGTGCTGGTCATCTTTGGTCTTGATGTCAACAGGGAGACTGATCCGGAATTCTTCTTCATCAACGATGACGCAAAGCCTGGTGATTTCACCACCTCCGAGCTGACGATCCCAGTACGGCTAGACCGCTGTTACTTAGTGCTGGTGGAAAGCTACTGGGCCCAGAATGCCCGCAGCGTTGCTCCGGGTAGCCCAGGCCGAGGTCCCTATACCCTCGAGGTGGTGAGGGAAACCTCTGCCGCGCCTCCTCCTCCCCCTCCCATCCAGCAGAAGCCTGACGACAGGGAAAACGGCGGTGGCGGAGACCGAGGGGGGGGTGTCGGCCTCTAGCTCTGGCGGGTGAGCTTGATGGCAAAGTCAGCGCTGCCACAGGTGGCTCTGCCGCGAATCACGCGCCCGTCAGGGCTGACCGTGCCACTCCAAGCAACGGTTGGGGTACCGCTACCCCCTATCCTGCCGCTAACAGAAAGTTGGCTGCCGATAAGCTGGCCGCTGCGCTCAGAAAAGCTGGGGGAGGAAACGCTGATCTGGTTGCCCTCCTGACGAATGGAGACGGTTTCCTGGACGCCAGCCGCAACATTGACCTTGCACAGGGATCCCTGCCAGATAAAAGATCCTCCCTCGTAAAGCCACTCGCCGCTGAGGGCCAGCTCTGCCGCAGGTGTTGGCGTTGCTGGGGCAGGTGTGGCAGTGGGAGTGGGGGATGGAGTCGGGGTGGGGGTAGGAGTACGAGGGACAAGCGGGGTGAATCGAGGGATAGGGGTAAGCGTCGGTGTCGGAGTGGGTGTTGGTGCTGGAGTCGGGGTGGGTGTCGGTCTCGGAGTGGGTGTTGGTGCTGGAGTCGGGGTGGGTGTCGGCGCTGGAGTGGGAGTGGGTGTCGGTGTCGGAGTCGGGGTGGGTGTCGGCGTTGGAGTGGGAGTGGGTGCCGGTGTCGGAGTCGGGGTGGGTGTCGGCGTTGGAGTGGGAGCAGGTTCGAGTGTAGGCGTTGGGGTTACTTCAGCGGTAGGGATCGGATCCGGTTCTTCCCGGCTATCGCGGATCGTTGGGCGTGGCCACAGCAAAAAGGCAGCCAGCAGAGCCATGACGCCTAGGGATCCCCTGGCCAAAACCCACTTCAGGTTGCTGTCGGAAGGTTGCAGAACCGTTTGGGGGGCAGCTTGCCGCAGAGGGCGAGTGCGGGGAGTATCGGTTCGTGCCGGCGTGGCAGGGCGAGCGACGGGGGGATCCTGAACGGTCGGGAGAGCGTTGCTGGCTGGGATCACTGTGGAGAGCGTTTTGGGAGTTTCATCCTCACTTTGGGGAGAGGGATCCGGTGTTTCCGGCGAAGCTTCTGCTGAGGAGGGTTCCCGCTCGGTGATGTAATAGGGGATCCCTGCACCTGGGGAGGGGGGAGAGACCGGCTCATCTTCGATGAGATCCAGATCCTCATCGCGGATATCTTCAAAGGCTCCAGAAGCCGATCCTGTATTGCGGGTGGCTTGGATCGGTGGCTTGGACTCAGAAGAGGGTGGAGCATCCCGTTGAGCCTTAGCGCTGCCGGTGGGCAGGATCACAGTGCTGGCTTGGCCACTAGAGAGTTGGGTGGTTGCCGTCAGGTCATAGGCTTGCAGCAGTCGTTCCCCCAGCTCCTGCATCGTTTGCGGTCGTTCGTCTGGGTTTTTTTTCAGGCAATCCATCACCACGGCTGCTAAAGGGGGTGGGATCGGCTGGGGGGCTGCCTTCGGGTTGATCTCGATTGGGCTTTCGTAGCAATGGGCGTGGATCCAGCTGTGCAGGGAGTCGGTTTCCAGCTGAAAGGGCATGGATCCCGTCAGCATCTCGTAGAGCACTACCCCAAAGGAGTAGATATCCGAGCGGGCATCCAAGGCTTTGCCCCGTATCTGTTCGGGAGAGGCGTAGCGAGCTGTGCCGATAAATCCTCCCCCTTTTTGGGTGCCCAGGCTGAGGGTGTGATCCGCCAGGGTTTTGGCCACGCCAAAGTCGAGGATTTTCAGTTGGGGGATAAGCTTGCCATTTTGAAAAACTTGCTCGATGAAGAGGTTGCTGGGTTTGATGTCGCGATGGATAACGCCTCGAATCTCGCGACCCTCTACCTTGGCCTGAAACGTGTGGGCAAAGTGCAGCCCCTCACAGGCCTGCAAGGCTAGTCGAACGGCTTGTCGAACCGGCAAAGCCCCTTTTTCTCGGATCAGCTTGCCCAGATCCTGCCCCTTGAGGTACTCCATCACCAGATAGGCTTGCTCCCCCTCTTGGCCGTGATCCAGAACTTTGACGATGCGAGGATGCTGCCCCAGAAGGGTGCTAACGCGGATCTCTTCGGCAAAGCGACGGCGCAAGTCTGTCTGGAAGTCGCCCCGGCTCAGCAGCATGGGGGCATATAAGATCTTGACAGCTACCTCTTGGCCGTTGTTGTGTAAGTCTAAGGCGCGGAAGACGGATCCCATACCACCGCTACCAATTTCTTGAATCAGCTGGTAGCGGTTGCCCAAAATGCGGTTGGTGAGATCTGCGGTCATGGGTTTGCAGCTTGGAGAAGAGGAATTGCAGGGGGAATGTCCATACCATAAACCGAATTGCTGAGGTCTGCATCAGCCTAGGTCGCGGCTGAACTCAGGGATCCGGATTGGGGCCATCTGTTGGAAATGGCGGGGTTTTCGGTTGATTCTTCAAGGTGACTTCTCAGATTTACTTAACTGTTACTTAAAAGTTGTAGAAGAAAGCTCTGGCGGGGGCAGTGACGCTCAAGGGAGAGCTGCGGTGATCGGTTTCACCGTCCAAGAGAACATTTTCTGGTTAACTTTGGGGGGGATAGTCTGGATTATCCTGAGCAATCCCCAGTCTGAAGAAGGGGACAATCGACAGGGATCCCTTGATGAGGTTGACCATGGACTTGGGCTTGGTGGTGATTGCCTACAAAGAGGGGGATCGGGAGAGCAAAGCCGCCTGCCAGAGGTGTGCGGAGCAGTTGCGCCGGCGCGGTGTTACGGTGTTGACAGCTCCCACTGGCTTGCACCACAACCCCTACCCAGTCTTTTTGGAGGCCACCTCGGATCCCATCGATCTGGCAGTGGTGCTGGGGGGAGATGGCTCGGTGTTGGCGGCGGCACGATACCTAGCTCCCCATGGGATCCCGATTTTGCCGATCAAAGCGGGGGGTAGGCTGGGGTTTTTGGCCCAGTCGGAGCGGGTGCTGCAACAGGATCCCTGGGATCGCATTCAGGCAGGAGATTTTTTCTTGCAAGCCCGCATGATGTTGCAAGCCCAGATTTGGGAACAGCCGCAGTTGGGGCAAGGGGATCCCTTGGCCGCCCGTGGAGAGGGAAAACCCCAGGGCCGCCCGGTTAGCGAAGTCTACTATGCCCTCAATGAGATCTGCCTGAAGCCAATCAACCGAGAACGGCTGCCTGCCGCGATCATGGAGATCGAGGTCAACGGAGAGATTTTGGATCAGTACCACGGGGATGGCGTGCTGGTGGCCACACCGACGGGATCCACCTCTTACACTCTGGCAGCCAATGGCCCCATCCTCGAGCCCACCCTCGACGCCATCATCATCACCCCTATTTGTCCCCTGAGTTTGTCTAGCCGTCCTATTGTCATCAGCGGCACAGCCAGGGTGGACATTTGGCCTCTTGCCGATCCCGAAGGGTTGACCCGCTTGTGGACAGATGGCGTGTTGGCTCAGTCGGTGAATCCCGGCCAGTGGGTTCACATTCAGCAAGCGCCTACACCGGCCAAGCTGATGATCCTGGAAAAAGAGCTCTCCTACTTTCGCACTCTGCGGGAAAAATTGCAGTGGGCGGGCAGCCGCATCTACATCCCCACCACCAACCACCGCCCCGAAGGGGGATAAGGAGAGCTAGAGTGGCGAAGTTCACCACCCATCCGCACATCTCCCATGAGCCTGAAACTTTACCTCCTCAGACACGGCGAAACCCCCTACAGCCGTTCCGGCAGCTTTTGCGGCGCTCTGGATCCCGACCTCACCCCCGAAGGCAAACAAATGGCAGAAGCCTTTGCCGCAGCCTATGCTGGGATCCCTTGGCAAGCTCTCTACGTCAGCCCGATGCGGCGTGCCTTGGCTACCTTGAGCCCCCTGGCCGAGAAAGTTGGCTTGGAGATGCAGATTCGAGAGGGCCTAAGAGAAATTCACTACGGCGAGTGGGAGGGCAAAACCCACGCTGAGGCGCAAGAAGCCTACCCAGAAGCCTATTGGCGCTGGATGACCGAGCCGGCCTGGAACGCCCCTCCGGGGGGCGAAACCGCCGTGCAAATTGCCAATCGGGCCATGCCGGTTGTGGCCGAGATCCAGGAAAAATGGACAGGCGGCCACGTCTTGATCGTCTCCCACAAGGCCACCATTCGGGTCATTCTCTGCAGCCTGCTGGGCATCGACCTGGGTCGCTACCGGGATCGCATTGAGGTTTTGGCCGCCTCGGTCAGCGTGGTCAAGTTTGACCGCTATGGCCCCCTTCTGGAAATCTTAGGGGAACGCAGCTATCTGCCTCCCGATCTGCGGGAAAGGGCAGGTACCTAATTGTTAGAGGGAGCAAGGTTTAGGATTCTTGAGGTCTTTTGGGTCTCTTTTTGAGGGAGCAATCATGGGCAAAAAACTGGGATTAGCACTGGGCAGCGGCGGAGCGAGGGGATGGGCTCATATTGGTGTGATTCGAGCTCTAGAGCGGGCTGGGATCTCCGTTGACTACATTGCTGGGACGAGCATTGGCGCTTTTGTGGGAGCCATTTATGCAGCGGGAGAACTGGATGAGCTGGAAGACTTTGTGCGAGATCTCAACTGGAAGATGATCCTGTCTTTGTTTGATGTGGTCTTTCCCACCTGTGGCCTGCTGGATGGCAACAAAATTTATGAGCTGCTGACAGAACATTTGCAAGAGCTGTGTATTGAAGAGGCCGGGATCCCCTTTTGCTGTGTGGCTACCGACTTGATCACAGGCCAGGAGGTGCTGTTGCGTTCGGGCAAAATGGCAGATGCCGTGCGGGCCAGCATCTCTATCCCAGGGATCTTTACACCCTTTTACTACGAAGGGCGCTATCTCGGAGATGGGGGCATTGTCAACCCGGTGCCAGTGCGGGTGGTGCGAGAGATGGGGGCCGATGTTGTTGTTGCGGTCAATCTCAACCATGTGGATCCCGCGGATGTGGAGTCGCAACTGGAAGAAACAGAGGTGGAAGAAACCCTTCAACGGCGACAGCGCTTGAATGCTGAAGGAGAAGTGATCGAAGAAGAAACCAACTTCATCACCCGCATTCGCAAACGCTATCAATCCCTACAACAAGGGATCCAAGAAAAAATTAGCCAATGGTTTCCAGATGAGCCCTCTGGTCCCAATATTTTCGACGTTATTGGCAAGACGTTGAACGTGATGGAGCAAATCGTTACCCGCAGTGTTTTAGCCGAACATCCGCCGGATTTGCTCTTACAACCCAAGCTGAGCCAGTATGGGATCTTCGATTTTCATCAAGCAGATCCGATTATTCAGGAGGGCTATCGACAAATGCGGCGGGCCATTCCAGAATTGCGACAAAAGTTGGAGCAGTGAACCACCACTTCTTCAGCAGTTTAACCTAAAGCTTTGCAAGGATCTGCGCCCAAGCTTTCCAAACAATCTCAGATGGATCCTGCTATCAAAATGGGCCTGAAGCTCACTCAATTGGGATAAATTGCAACAGCGATCCCGTGTGGATGAGATGGGCCGGGGCAGATTTTCCATCCTGGTCGGGATGGGCCAGCAGCACACAGCGATCTTGAGGGGTGAGGTCAAACTTGACAGAGGGATCAGGCTCTCTTTCCAGTGGAGGGCTGAGCTGGGGATCCCCGACAAAAGTAAGTCGTGCCAACACGGTCAGCAGGTGATTTTGATGGGCCAGGTCTGACCCAAAAGGAGTCCGCTCTTGTAACGTAACAAGTGCTACCGGGTAACCTTCTCGCATCAAGTAGAAGAGGATCCCGGCACAGCGCTCTACAGCTCGCTCCAACTTGTCTCGATGGATCTCGGGCCTCTCTTTCTGGGGCTGCCAGCGGTTTTCAAAACAGAGGGTGATGGCTTGGGATCGTGGACGCTCCAACTCCCGCACGATTAGTTGATCCCGTTTGGCCGAGATCTTCCAATGGACAGAGCGCACATCGTCCTGGGGGCGGTAGGGCCGTAAGCTCAGGTAGTCTCCCTCTCGACCAGGCTGGGGGTGCAATTGGTTGCCGCTGCTGAGCTGATCCCACAGCGCCAATCCTTGAACCGGGGCGAGCCGCGGAAACACGATCACCGTTTGGGGATCCCTAATCTCTACCGCCTTGCGGAAGAGTTCAAATGGAAAGCTGGTGGCAACTTCAAAACCTTGCAACTGCCAGACTCCCCGCCTTGAAAAAGTATGCTGATAAAAAGTGTCCACCTTGGCACCGGGATCCACCCGCAAAACATAGCTGGAAGGCCAATCTTCCCGCCTCAGCCCCTCAATGCGTTCGCTCACCTGCAACGAAAAGCTGGGCAAGCGCCGTTTGCGGTTGATGAGCGTAAGCCCCAGCAAGACAGGCTGACCGGCAAAAATGTGGCTGGGCAACTGCCGGCTCACCTCCAAATCTTTGAGGGTGATATCAGAGAGGGTACCGCTGATGAGGATGAGGCTGAGCAGCATCCCCAGCAACAAGTACAGGGGATTGTTGCCGGTGTTGAAAGCAGCAATACTCACCAACAGGGCGATCCCGATAAACCGCCCCCCGATACGGGTAAAGCGGAAGCGGCGCAGAAAGCGAACCTGGCGCCTTGATTCCTGCTCTGAGGAGAAGATCCCCAGGTTTCCCGTCTGTTGAAGTAGTGGAACTAGTTTTCGGCTTCGTTTCCACAACACCGCAGTCCCCTCATCACTCCTTCATCCCCAGCCCCTCTCCCAAAGAGAAAGAGGTCTGGAATCTACAAGCCGCTTCAGTGTAATTTGAAATCACCATAACCAGTGCTACGGGCAGGTTTTTTCTGAGAGGATTTCAGCAATGGCCGCAGCCACCCGCTCTTGTTGACAGGTGGTCAACTCAGGAAAACACGGCAAA